>CAYNMH010000021.1:0-13466 GCA_964398145.1 uncultured Flavimarina sp.
AAACCGAAAACTGTAAATCGCACTATCTTCTCGATACAATTTTTTCGAGCTCAGGCTCTCAAAAACCACTCGAAGTGACAAAAAAAGAAACCCCAAAGCTCCGCAGAACTTTGGGGTTTTTTCGGTTTAACCGTTCAAAAAAAACTTACTTTTTGATTTCCTCGAGTTTGACCTCGTTTCCATCTTTATCTAATAATTTTACTTCATCAAAGCCCATATTCTTAAACTGCTGATATTGCGTTGCTGCATCACCCACAACTAAATAAGCCATTTTTGATTCGTCAAGATATTTATTAGCCAACTCTTTATGTTGCTCTAAAGTCATATTATTAATCGTGGCTTCTTCCTTCGCAATGTAATTAGGATCAAGATCGTAAGCACTGCGCTCCTGTAACATCCCTAACAGCGAACCTTGTGTCTCGAAGCGGCGAGCATTTGATTTGATCAACGCATTTTTAGTAAATTCCAAATCTTCGGGGGAAATCCCTTCTTTGTATTTAGCGATTTCATCTCTAAAGATTTCAACAGATTCTCCTGTAGTATTGGTACGTACACTTGAAGATGCGGTAAAAGTTCCCGGAATTTTCGTTCCACTAAAGCCCGAACGGGCACCATAGGTATAACCTTTTTCTTCCCGAAGGACCAAATTTACATTTCCGCTAAATGAACCTCCTAATTTGTAGTTCATGACCTCAGCAGGATAAAAATCGGCATCGGTGCGAGGCATCGCGATGTAACCTATATTGATCACCGATTGCTTTGCATTTGGTACATCTACAAAATACAACGAGGTTTTATCACGGTTGTTTGCTACCGGAAATTCTGGAATGGTAACTTCCTTAGCTTCCCATTTGGTTTTTAAACCGTCAATAGCTGCAAGAGCATTATCTTTAGAAATATCTCCCACCACATGGAAACGGCTTACCGTAGGTGAAAAATAGTTATTGTAATAGTCTTTCAAATCCTGAATGGTAATCGCCTCTACAGATTCGACAGTTCCGCTTGTAGGCTGCGCTAAAGGATGATTTTCGCCATACAACACCTTGTTGTAAACGCGGTTTGCAATCACATTAGGGTTGGCATCTGAGCGCTGGATTGAGTTGATGGTACTCGTTTTAATACGGGCAAACTCCTTCTCATCCCAGCGGGGTTGCAGCAAAATCTCTTCTACCAGAGCCATTGTCGCATCAAAATTACGTGCCAGTGTATTCCCGCGGATAATTATAGACTCATCGGTAGTGTACATATTGATACTGGCGCCCAGGCGGTCAATAGCTTCTTCCAACTCCAGCGGAGTTTTAGTTGCAGTTCCTTCCATCATAATATCAGACATCAGGTTAGCCACACCATTTTTACTCAAATCATCAAGCAAATGCCCTCCCTCTATTACCAGACTGAAGTTTACTAAAGGCAACTCATCCTGAACAATTCCGTAGACTTCCATTTCGTTAGGCAGTTCAGCCGTCCACGAATCAGGAATATTAAGTTTGGGGCTTTCTCCCATTGCCGGTGGTACCGAGCGGTCAAAACTTGAAGGTGTTTTTTCGATTTCCTTATCAGCATCTACGATTTCGGTCTGCACATTTTCAGTGATTTCTTCTTCAACGACTTCTGCTTTTTCGGAGTTTTCCGCAATAAGTTCTATCTGTCCCTTAGGCACAAAGCTGGTCAATACAAAAGGTTTTCCTTTAATATATTTCTCATAAACGCGCATAACATCATCTGCGGTAACAGCTTTGATGTTTTCAATATCTTCTTCGATAAAACCGGGGTCCCCGGCAAATACATCGTATTGTGCTAATTGAAAAGACTTTCCTAAAACACTGCTGATGCCGTTGTAAAAATCAGTTTCCAGACCGGCTTTGATACGCTCAATATCTTCTGCCTGGATTCCTTCTTTTTCAAAAAGGTCAAAAGCCCGCTGAATACCTACCTCAACGCTATCCAGGTCAACTCCCGCATTTGCAGTAGCTCCTATTCTGAAAGTTCCGGCTATTTGATTTGAACCGTTATAGGCGTAGGCACGTGAAGTTACATCCATATCTTCCACCAAAACTCTATATAAAGGCGCTTTTTTACCGTCTGAAAGAATTTGGCCTAAAAAGTCAAGCGCATAGGCATCGTCAGTATACTGCTCAACCGTTGGCCATACCATATTTAACTGAGGCGCGGTGGCAAAGTTGTCTTCGTGATACAGTCTTTTGGTTTCATCGAGAGTTACATTTTGTACTTCAAGAGGCTCAACTTCCTGACGCTTTTTGATTTCACCAAAATACTTTTCTACCAAATCTTTGGTTTTAGCAGTATCAAAATCACCCGCGATAACCAAAGTAGCGTTATTGGGTCCATAAAACTTGTCGTAAAATTCCTTTACATCTTCTACCGTAGCATTCTGAAGATCTTCAAGCTCGCCAATTACCTGCCAGCTGTACGGGTGTCCGTCAGGAAACAGATTTTTATCAATAACCCAACTGGTGTGACCATACGGGTTGTTATCTACACGCTGGCGCTTTTCATTCTGTACCACTTCCTGCTGGTTGGCAAATGCAGACTCAGTTACCGTATTGATGAGAAAGCCCATACGGTCAGACTCTAACCATAAAACGGTTTCTAGTGCGTTGTTTGGCACTACCTCATAATATACGGTTCCATCCTGCCAGGTACCTCCGTTAAGCGTACCCCCGGCATCCTGAATGGTTTTGAAGAATTGATCCTGAGGCACGTTTTCAGATTCCTGAAACAACATATGCTCAAAAAGGTGTGCAAAGCCGGTACGGCCTTTCTTTTCACGGTTTGAACCTACACCATATTGTATCGCTACCGATACAATGGGGTCACTTTTGTCCTGATGAAGAACAACGTTTAAGCCATTTTCCAGCTCATACTTTTCGTAATCGATTGATAGTTTGGCCTCTGCGACATCACCGTCTGAATCTGCTTTTTTATCGCAGGAAACAAAGGTGGCTACAAAGAATGACAGCATAACTGCCACCGGAGTCCATTTTGTTTTAATCATAAGAATTGAATTAATTAGTGTTGCAAATACGCATTAAAAATTTTTATAAATGACGTATTTAAAGTTCAAAAGTTACAAAAATATTACACATTAGTTTGTAAAAACCCAAAATCACTGCACTTCCTTCAAAACATGTAGAAGTCTTTGCTAAAATCAGGCTATGCTTTTGGCACGGAATACAAGTACATCCAGAAGTGCCTGAATGTCTGTAGTATTTTCTTTTGCTGACTGAAAAATAGGAATCACAGGATTAGTGCTATTCAGGTTAGGGGAAGTTGTACTTAAATACTCCCAACATTTGAGAATGGTTTTTTGAACGAGATCAAAGCCCTCTTCGTGAACGAGAAATACAATTTTAGAAACCGAAGTCTGATCAAACAGAAAATTGATCTCATACTCACAGCCTTTACGTTCTTCAGAAAATCCGCGTAAATCCATCAGAACCACATCAGCGATTTGCGTATACGTTGCAACAGCAAGCTTCCAGGTATTGTCATGACACATTGTGGGCATACTTTTAAACATATGATCTAAATTCCTGGGAACCTTGTTAAGCTTTTCCAGACGGGTATTCAGGTGTTGCTGATTTTTGATAAAGTTTTTAGAAACCTGTTTTAGATTATATCGCACAAGAGCTATGCAGGCGAGGATTACCAGTGGAATGATCACCAAGTAGTTGATCCACCGGGTATCAAAAGAAGCATTCTCCAGCTCCACCTCAACGATAATCAGCAGTAAAAAAGACACCACAACTACCGGAATGGTTTCACTTTTTTGTCTGAAATTGCTGCGCATAAAGGAAGGATCAACCACAGTAAAAAAAGATCCAAAGTACTTCCAAAACTTGAGCAAACCTTCAAACGTGAAAATCGCCGTCTCGTTAATCCCAAATACCCGAAGTACAAGAAGTTTCAGATTGGGAACCTTAGCCAGTCTGGCTTGAAGATGCTTTAAAAGACCGATATGCACCAGTGCGGCAGCCAGATAGCCGAGTTCCTGCAATTCTATATAGGGAAACATAAATATAAACTGGCAGAGTGCGACCAGAATTAATACGACATCCAAATAAGGAGCCCGTACTGGATCGGCAATTGCTAAAAAAGTCTTTTTAAAAGGTGCCAAAAAACCGGTAAATCCGGTCTTATGAGCTCTAAACTGATCCCGAAACCCCAAGATCCGGTAGGTTGCTATAGCTGCATAAGGTAAAGCCAAAAAAACAGCGTTACCTAATGTGAAAAATATATAAACCGCCGCGATAAGCAGACTATACAGGTACTGAAGCTTAAATTCCTTTTTTGCCCGACTTATCAATGATTCCCGTAAAATCGCTGCCTCAGGCTGGGGCGTTTCAGAAGTAAGCCTATTGAAATGAAGTTTTGTACGTGCACGGCTTTCAGAATTTGTTTCAGGCCGCTTTTGCTCCTGTTCGGCCGTAGATGGAATCATCATGAGCCGGGTTATTTTTTTGCGAATGGCAAAACGACTGTAGGCAATAGTAATTGCCAGTAATACCGCAACTATAAGAGCCGTGGTTAGCGTTGAATCGGACACCGACTCTTCAGACAGGTCCTGATTGTAATTTAAAAGAATATTTATACCATACATATAACCCCGGGTATTTATAATTTTTAGGGACCTTAACTAAGATGCTGATATAGAGGATTCTTTAAAGGTAGTTTTTTTAAACTTAAAGTCCAGGATTTAATTTTCTAAGTAGGTGATCTAGACCCGGTTATAGGATTCTACCTTAACCATTACATAATTGTAATAGAAAGTAAGAAACAAACGGTTGCCATAACATCTAAACCCATAAATGCTTTGTGCCCCGTTCATAAATTGAAGGGTTACAAACTCATTATTAAAATAAAATCCGGTGGTCTGGTACTGCACCCCGTTTTTCCAGAATTGTACCAGTTGGTTAGAACCGTAAGCCACTTCAAAAGACTCGCTAAGCGGGACCTTATGCCCGTTTTCTACCACATAATCCAGATGCCATTTCCCGTATAATTGCTGTGGGTTGTGAAACACATTGCGATATGATTGCAGGGACTGGGCACTTTCAAATGGGCTTAGGCACGTAATTATATCTTCGAGCATAGCGTCATAGTTATGAGCCTGTGCATTGGTAAATTGATTAGTGTTCCCGGAGTTATTAACAGGCTCGGGGCTATTGTGGTTCAGCTTTTTTCTCAAGGCCTCAACTCGCTTGCCTATAGTATGGTTTACATCATTTCGTTTGAGGAAATCATTCAGGATAATCTCCAGGTCTTCCGTTTTTTCCGTATTTCCATCCAGAAGCACTTCGAGGTCAAACAGCAAATCCTTTTGTTCTTCCATATTCATCGCATCTACCTTTCGCACAATAGAATGCAATTTGCTCAGGGTCGAAATAGGCATTACCGGCGGCGGGACCCTGTTATAATGACTTCTATCATGTATAAACGGCTTGGTTTCTTCTAAATCCCGTAGGGCTTTAACCAACACGTTTTTACGCTTGGGATCGTCTGAGCGGTAAGGGGTTAAATTATTGTCTTTAAGCGCGGGTGGCATAAAAGTGGAGCTCAAATCATCAACCCAAAGCCCCATCATATACTTACCCAGAGCTTCGGCATAATTGAGTTCTGCCATACAGGCCTGTGAAGCATTGGACTGTTTTGAAAGTACAAATAAAAAAATATCACATTCCCGTATTTGATGTAAAATTTCATTCCACCATTGCGTTCCTGCGCCTAACTTATGATCAAACCAGCAGGTATAATCCAGATAACTTAAAAATTCGCTCAGGTCTTTGACTTCTTCTATCTGAGCCCGGGAATAACTGATAAATAATTTCACGTTGGGTTTACTGTTTGGTTGAAATAGATAGGGATCGAAACTTTACTAAAAGTAAGGCTAATTTGTTTACAACCAAAAAATTACCCCAACCGGATTAAAAACCCCAATTGGGGGATCATTTCTTCTGGTCCTTTAAAATTTCAGACCGAAAACTAGCTTCTGGTATGTATACGATCTAAATCCTCCTGGGTCAAAACCCGAAATGAAAACCGATAACCTTCATAAATGGCAATTCCATAAAACAAAAGGTCAATAGGACTAAACGTCTCTCCCATAATCTGAGGCAAGTAGCTATAATCAAAAAAGAAAATGGTATCGATCAAACTCACATCCATCTCACTGGCAACAAACCCCAGTATACTCATAGTGTTACCCAGCAATACGGAGAGAAAGGCAATTGCTCCGCCCCAATACCCGAAAATAGGGTCGATTCCTTTACCTACCAACCGAATAGCATACCCGACTCCAAAACCAATAGCCACGGCCATATAACCTATTTGAAAACCAGTACTTACACTAATGATACCCCACAAAATAGCACCTACGAGACCTACGGTGGCTCCCATCACAATCGCAGGTATCAGATTTTGCTCTAGTTTAAGTTCGTGCAGATCTTCTTCGGAAAGTTTGCTTATTAACTGACTTTGATCTAAGGCTTCTTGCTGGTGTGCGATGGCTGCTACATCAGTATCTTCTGTAAAGTCATTACAAGTTCCTTGAAAATCAGCTTTTTCATCGGTCAGGCTGCATAAAATACCGGTTTGTAAATCCATTTTTCGATTGGTGCATTTTTTGCAAAACGCTAATTGTGCATCTCTTGTCATTCGTATAGTTTAAATAATTAATAATTCTTAAATAATTGTCACCCTAACCACCCATCCCGATCCAGGCTTCGGTATTGTATGGCTTCACTGATATGATGCCCGGCAATATGTTCAGCGGCTTCCAAATCGGCAATGGTGCGGGCCACTTTTAAAATACGGTCGTAAGCACGGGCAGAAAGATTTAGTTTTTCCATCGCGTTTTTAAGCAGGGTTTTGGAGTGCTCATCAAGCGCACAATATTTGCGTATCTGCTTGACGCTCATCTGGGCGTTGTAGTGTATGCTTTCGCTTTCGCGAAAACGTTCCGTTTGCAGTTTACGGGCTTCGGTAACCCGATGACGGATATCGATGCTGCTTTCCGCCTTGCGCTCGTCTGAAAGTTTATCAAAAGGAACCGGCGTCACCTCAATATGAATATCAATGCGGTCCAGAAGCGGTCCGCTCACCTTGCTCAGATAGCGCTGCATCTCTGCCGGAGTACTGGTCACCGGCGCGCCGGGATCGTTAAAGTAGCCGCCCGGACTAGGGTTCATACTGGCTACCAGCATAAAACTGCTGGGATAGGTAACGGTAAATTTGGCTCTGGAGATAGTCACTTCGCGGTCTTCCAGCGGCTGCCGCATCACCTCAAGCACGGTGCGTTTAAATTCGGGCAGCTCATCTAAAAACAACACGCCGTTATGCGCCAGCGAAATCTCCCCCGGCTGCGGGTATGCCCCGCCGCCTACGAGAGCGACATCGCTAATGGTGTGATGCGGACTCCTAAATGGGCGGTGTGCCATCAGGCCTACGTTTTCGCGCATACGCCCCGAAACACTATGAATCTTGGTCGTCTCAAGGGCTTCGCGTAAGGTCATAGGTGGTAAAATGGAAGGTAAGCGTTTGGCCAGCATGGTTTTACCAGCTCCCGGCGGACCTATCAAAATGATGTTATGTCCACCCGCGGCAGCGATTTCCATACAACGCTTGATGGACTCCTGCCCTTTTACATCAGCAAAGTCAAAATCGGGATGCTCTAAAGCATTAAAAAATTCGCTTCGCGTATCTACAATGGTACGCTCCAAGGGTGCATCTTTATCAAAATGCGCAATGACCTGCGCGATAGAATCAATACCGTAAACCTCAAGGTCCTTTACAATAGCGGCTTCTTTGGCATTTTGGCTGGGTAATAGAAACTTTTTAAAACCTTCTTCCTGAGCCTTAATCGCAATGGGTAAAGCGCCGCGTATGGGTTGCAGGCTTCCATCCAGGGAGAGTTCGCCCATAATGATGTAGTCATCCAGATTATCAGCTTTAATTTGATCACTGGCAACCAGAATACCTATGGCGAGTGTAAGGTCGTATGCGCTTCCCTCCTTGCGCATATCGGCCGGGGCCATATTGAGTGTGATTTTCTTACCTGGGATTTTATAACCGTTGTTTTGAAGGGCAGCTGCGATGCGGTAATTGCTTTCTTTAATAGCATTATCGGGCAAACCCACGAGGTGATAGCCTATTCCCTTATCAATATTGACCTCGACGGTAATCGTGGTTGCCTCTACCCCAAAAACAGCCGAGCCATACACTTTTGTAAGCATAATGTTCAGATAGCTTGCCTGTTGGGTAGGGCCGTGAGGCTTTTAGTTGAACGGAAATTAGTTGAAATGCTTCAGATATAAAAGGGATTTCCTGCAATTATTTAACAAATCATTTAGATTTTGAAACAAAGCTGTATTTTTAGCATAAAAATCCGAATGGCTTCAACCTACCGCATACCTAATACCACCCGTATTGGTCACATTCACCTTAAAGTTTCAGATCTCGAACGCGCACTGCACTTTTATCACGAGATTCTGGGTTTTGAAATTACCCAGCGCCTGGGGAACGAAGCGGCCTTTGTTTCAGCCGGAGGCTATCATCATCATATAGGTCTCAATACCTGGCAAAGTAAAGGCGGAAGCGCACCGGCTACGCATCATACCGGTCTGTTTCACACCGCAATTGTTTATCCCACCCGTAAAGATTTGGCCCACATACTCAAACGCCTGCTTGAATATAATATTAGACTTACCGGTGCGGCCAACCACGGGGTTTCTGAAGCGCTCTACCTGAATGATCCTGATGAAAATGGAGTGGAGTTATACTGGGACCGGCCTCAGGATGAATGGCCCCGGGATCGGGAAGGCAACATTACCATGTATACCCGTTCGCTTGACTTACAAGATTTACTGGCAGAATTAGATTAGGATTCTAAACGCCCTACCACGCCTGAAGCCCATTTTTGAGCCGATTTTCCAAAGCATTCGATTAAATCATCTACCCCAATCACGCTGCCTTTTGCCAAACGCCCCAGTAATGCAACAGGCTGATGCGTATTACCTCCTTTACTGATGATACGGCCGTCCTCAAGGGTATGCAGACCTAATTTAGAGGCCACCACATTCACCTGATGCGCTTCGCGTAAATGTTCAATGAGCGGACTGCTCACCCGCAACAGTTGCGCCGGGTCAATAACCGAATTAACCATAACCCCTGCGGTAACTGATCGGTTATTTTTAGAAAGTTTCCATCCCTGAGGCACGAGTTCTATTTTTGGGTTTTCTACGAAATTCAGGTTTAATACTCCGGCATCAACAAGAGCAAGGAGCTGCTGTACACTTACAATAGGGGGGCCGTAGGAATAGCGCTTGCTGGCTTCAATATAACCCACCATATCAACCATTACGGCATCGCTAAAATCGAAATCATTAAAATCATGATACAGTACATCAAGCGCGAAGCGCCATACCTGTCCCAGGCAGTAATCCAGGCTAATAAGTGCGCGTGCACAGGCCATATCGAGCAGGGCGTTTAGCGCATCTACAGCTGGCAAATCGTGACTGAGGTGCAGCCCGTGCTCAAAATCTTCCGGATTCTGAATTAATTCCGTAGTAAGTTGGGCCAATTCGCGTTCCGTTAATGCAGTAGGTCTGGCTTTTTGCTTCAGGGTTATATAAACGGAAGCAGTCATTTCACCTATAGCTTCTACCAGAAAATTGGCATCCTCCAATTGCGCAGCTTTACAATTCGCCTGAATAATTTGGTTTTTAAAAGTTTTCATTGCTTCCGCAGAAGGCTCAAACCAGGAATCAATCTCAGGATTTTTGGGCTTGGGTGCCGGCGGCAAACCGTCAAGGGAAAATGCGACGAGCGTTTCTGGTGCCGTATCTGCAACCTCATATTGCAAACGATCAGCACCCGGGATTTCGATAAAATTCCCTCCAAAACCTATGCTCAATGCCCGAATCTGGTCTATCATGGAGAGTCCAAAACCGCGCAGGGCCACCACGGTATCTGAAGTGATTTTTTCAGTTTCTAAAGCACCCACAGGGTATGGATCTTTATAAAGCTGAAGTTCCTGCCGGAGTGCATGCGTTTCCCAACGTTGCAATTGCTTTGAATCGTAAACAGGCTGGTGACCTATGCATAATAGTACTTCAGCAACGGTATATTCTGTTCCGCCAGAGGTAGTGAGCCTGCAACCGCTAACGGCAATTTTTAAATCAACCACAGTCTCATTGATTAATTGCAAACGGTTGCAAGCCTGCAGGCTACTGCTCATTGTTCTGAAACGCTCATGAAGGTAAGCTCCTAATTTCGCCCTTGGAGGAAAATAGTCGGGTTCTTTCCTTTTAATTAAGTGGTAGTTAGCCCACCTGGCATAGCCCGGAAATGCCGAAATTTTGATATGCTGAAAATTTATTTCCGGTCTCGGTTGTAAACCTTCTGCAATGTGGCGCTCGTGAATATTCGATAAATTGGTTTCTACCTGTGCCGGTGACCAGATTTGTCCCGCTCCCGGAAAATCAGAGGGTTCAAATATCAAAATTTTGATTTCGACAGCCGTTTGTTGCGTTTCCAAACTCAGGCACAAAGCTTCCAGTGCAGCAAGACCTCTTGGCCCGGCCCCAACAATCGCAATAGTTTTAGAGGTTTCGGTCATAGACAACAATTTAGACGCACTTTCTTCAGGAATTGCAAAAATACAACGGAAGCGCGACGCAAAGACTTTCTTCTGCTAAGCTTATGCTAAAATTCAAAAGCCTAATTTATAATGTATATTTAAACCGCATAAGGTAAAAGCGATAAGAGTATCGCTATTTTTAACAGCTTAATTTAGCTTTTATGATTCAAAGCCGTGAATTTATAGGTGAGGTTCTGGGCACTTTTATTCTCATCATTTTTGGTTTGAGTGCCGGTGCTGTCGCCATATTATTTGATGGATATCAAAGCATTATGCAAATTGCAATCGCCTGGGGTATCGCAGTAATGCTGGCGGTTTATCTCACCCGTCATCTTTCTAACGCACATATTAATCCCGCGGTTACGCTCGCAATGGTAGTAAGCGGTCGTATGCCAGCACGAAAGTTACTTCCCTACTGGTTTGCTCAGGTTTTGGGTGCATTCCTGGGGGGGCTCACTTTATATTTACTTTTTAGCCCCTCAATCCAGGCTTTTGAAGAAAGTCAGGGTATTTTGCGGGGTAGTTACGAAAGCATTACGACTGCAAAAATGTTTGGAGAATTCTATATAATGCCCGGCAATAGCGCGGTGGTGAGTTTACCACTGGCCATTGCTGCGGAAGCTTTTGGGACTTTTTTACTGCTTTTGTTTGTTTTAGGATTTACCGAAGACGCCAATGTAGGCCGCCCTCATAACTCGATGGCGCCGGTTTTCATAGGAATTTCTGTGACTATAATTATTTGTCTCATCGCTCCATTAACCCAATGCGGAATCAATCCTGCGCGGGATTTTGGTCCGCGTATGGTAGCCTGGATGATGGGTTGGGGTGATGCAGCTTTTCCTGATCAGGTGGGCGGATTTTTTTGGGTATACATCTGCGGACCGTGGATAGGCGCGGTAGTTGCTGCCCTCTTTTTTGACCGCATCGTTGCACCCGCCTTGCGTAAAGACGGGTCAGATACGATCTAGGCTGAGGATTTTCAGTCTAATTTAAAAACAAAAGATTCCAAAGGCTTTACGTCAACACGCATTTTACCCAGACCGTTTTCAACCTTGAGGTTTCCGGTGGTTTTTTCATAAAGCTGATCGGTAAGTGTATAGCTTCCCTCTTTAAGTTGCCAGGTTTCTATAATATGCTGCGGTATTTGCAACTCAAAACCATAGGTATCATTCGCATCAAAATTGCTTACGATAACCAGTTTGTCATCACCAGACCAGCGCACAAAACTGTAAACCCGGTCATTATACCACTCGGTATTTTGACGGTTATGCCAATGAATATCTGCATACTCGCCCATTATTGCCGGACTTTCAGTGCTAAAATTCAAGACGCGTTTGTAAAAATCACGCAATTCGAGCTCCGCCTGAGTAGACTTTCCTCCGTCAAATTGTTTATCATTAACCCAGCGCACTACCGATGGTACACTGCCGTAATCAAAAATGGAAGTACGGGTAGGATCACCAAAACCCAGATCTTCTTCGGCTTTTTCGCCCAGCTCCTGACCAAAATAAATCATCGTAGGCGAAGTGCTAATAAGGGCTGAAACCACCAATGCGGGTTTTCCTTTTTTGGCACTGCCGGCAAAATCGGGACTGGCAATGCGTTGCTCGTCGTGGTTTTCCAGAAAATGCAACATATTGATTTCGATATCCTGCTGATGATCAATTATAGGCGCGATATGATCGGTGCTGCCGTGACCCTGCATCACATGTTTGATGGTATCGTAAAGCTCTACCTTATCGTAGAGGTAATCCATCTTACCTTTAAAAATATAATCGCGGTACATGGAAGGATTGTAAACTTCGGCGAGTAAAAACGCATCAGGATTTTCGGTTTTTATTGCAGAATTCATATAGCTCCAAAACTCCACTGGAACCATTTCGGCCATATCAAAGCGGAAACCATCTACCCCTTTTTCAGTCCAGAACAGGGCAATATCTTTAAACTGCTTCCAGGAAGCAGGTATTTCTTTATCCTTCCAGAAGGCCGCGTGTTTGGTATAATCCCAGCTGCCGCTGTCTGTGGGCAATTCATCAAAATCCTTACGCCCGTCCGGACTCACTCCGTAGTTTATTTTTACCGTTTCGTACCAGTCATTCTGATCGGGCTGAGCCGCCCGTGAACCATTGCCCGTCCATTTTGCAGGTGACTCCTCAAATTTATGATCTGCGCGTGAACTGGCATCACCACCCAATGGCTGATAGCCGTTTTGCCATACCGGCACCTTAAAATCCTCACCGGGGATGTAATAAAAGTTGTTGTTTTTGGCATAAGCCACGCTGTTATCATCCTGTGCTCCAAAAGGCACGCGACCTTCTGGCGTATTGAGGCTCTCGTATTTACGGGCTACGTGATTGGGCACTATGTCAATAATGACCTTCATTCCCGCATCGTGGGTACGCTTAATGAGGGCTTCAAATTCTTCCATACGCTTTGCAGGATCAACCGCCATATCGGGATCTACCTGATAATAATCTTTAACCGCGTAAGGCGAACCGGCACGGCCTTTAACCACATCGGGATCGTCGTTCGAGATGCCGTACTGAGTATAATCGGTAATAACTGCGTGATGCGGTACACCGGTGTACCAGATGTAGGTTGTACCCAGCTCTTTGATGGCCTGTAAAGCTTCCGGGGTGAAGTCGTTAAACTTCCCTACCCCGTTTTCTTTAAGGGTTCCCCAGGGCTTGTTGGTGGTATTGGTATTTCCAAAAAGTCGCGTAAACACGTGATATACGACTTCCTTTTTGGGTTGCGTTTCGGTTTTCATAGTGGATATAGGTTGTGTAGTTGAGTCTGTTTGATTTTC
>CAYNMH010000021.1:13566-40291 GCA_964398145.1 uncultured Flavimarina sp.
ATTGGCTTTGCGCCAGTTAAATAGTTTTTTAGAAAAGCTGAAGAATTTTTCCTGAAGTACATTACGCCCGTTTTTTTCACGCTGCGAAAGGAAGGCATTTTGAACATCGGCCGCCCAGCCTCCAGGAAAATCCCGGCGTATGTCGCCATCGCCTTTGTCTTTATCGCCCTGCATCCCTATCTCACTACCGTAATACACCTGCGGTATACCACGCGTGGTACAAATAAGGCTCATCGCCAATTTATAATCTTCAAAAGATCCTTTTACGCGTGTGTTGAAGCGCTGGGTATCATGATTTTCAGCAAAAACCAGCAAATTATTGGGATTTGGATAGAAAAAGTCATTGACTATATTCTCATAAACCCGGGTCATACCGTGATTCCACTGTTCCTGTTCCACAAAAATTTTATCCAGCGCATCGTGCAGGGTAAAATCCATCACCGAAGGTAAGTGGGTATTATAATCCTGTAAAGCTCCTATTTTACTGTCTTTCTGCCAATAGGCAATTTGTGCCGAATTATGCAACCACACCTCGCCTACAATATTAAAATGGGGATATTCGTCCATAAGTGCTTTAGTCCATTTCGCAATACCTTCTTTATGATTGTAACTGTAGGTATCTACCCGAAGTCCGTCAAGATCTGCATATTCAACCCACCAGATCGCATTTTGAATGAGGTAATTGAGCACCAGTGGATTGCTTTGATTCAAATCGGGCATTGTGGGAACAAACCAGCCTTCTTCGTAAATTTTTTGATCAATCTTAGTGGCATAGGGATCAAACTGCGTGGTCATACGATGGTTGGTATTGGTAAAGGCATCAAACTGATGAATCCAATCCCGGGTAGGTAAATCCTGAATAATCCAGTGCTGCAAGCCCCAATGATTGGTCACATAATCGTGAATGAGCTTCATCCCGCGGCTGTGCAAATCATCGGCGAGCTGCCGGTATTCTTCATTGCTTCCGTAGCGTGGATCAATTTTATAAACATCACTTTGGGCGTAGCCGTGATAGGAATAAGCAGGATCATTATCTTCACAAAGCGGAGTGCTCCAGATTGCCGTAACCCCAAGATCTTCCAGATAATCCAGATGATCACGAATACCCTGAATGTCGCCCCCGTGCCGGCCACCCGGTTTTGTACGGTTTGGCTTTTCAGAAAGCTCCGGGTTTGAATCGTTTTCCGGTTTTCCGTTAGCAAAACGATCGGGCATTAAAAGATAAATGAGATCTGAACTGTCAAAACCTTCGCGCATAGCGGAATCTTCCCTGCGTTTTTTAAAAGTATAGGTATGGGTAATGGTGGGTGCTCCGGATTTTTGAAAACTCAGCTCATAATCGCCCGCTTCTGCTGAAGCACTATTTACGGTTACAAAGAGATAATTCGGATTTTCGGTACGGGTAACTTCCAGAATGGGCAGAGCTTCGGAAGACTTCACTTCATATTGAGCGATGTCTTTGCCGTAGCAAAGCAATTGCAGGCTGTCGCGCTGCATCCCTTCCCACCAGAAAGGCGGTTCAATACGTTCTAGCTGAGCCTGAGCCATTAAGGATATTAAAAATAGAATGGTGAAAATACACTTTTTCATATACACAATTTAGAGCCAAAAGAGGGCTGATCTGATTAATTAAGAAAGGTGTGAAATGAAAAGTAGTGGTAAATATAAGGAAATATATGAGATGACTTAATTTCAAAAAACCGGTCAAAACCGAAGCTTTACAGGACTGAACATTTTGAAAACTGGTTTACTCCGGTTTCCCAAGAGTAGATTCGCGTTCAATCAGCGAAGTCGGGATAACCGTGGTTCTGTAATTCTCATCCTGCTTAGATGATTCCAAACGTTCAATGAGCATAGTGGCCGCAGCCCTGCCTATCTCATCTCCATGTTGATCAACCGCAGTTACAGATGGAGTGGCATATTTTAAAAGCTTTCCATCTGAAAAACCGATAATGGCCACATCACGCGGGATGTTTTTTCCCTGTTCCTGAAGTAATTTCATCGCAATCACCGAAAAATATTCATTCACCCCCAATACCGCATCAAAAAATTGATTATTAACCAGTTTAGCGATTTGCTCTTCCGCATCGTCCACCTGATCGACGGTTACAATAAGATCTTCATTTAATACCAAATCGTGATCTGCAAGTGCTTTTTTATAGCCTTCCTTGCGCAGATAGCCGACGCTAATATGATCTTTTGTGGTTATTAGTGCAATACGTGAACAGCCTCTATCTATCATATGGCTTACTGCATTATACGCTCCCCGCATATCATCTACAATCACTTTATCTCCAATTACCTTATCGGTCACCCGATCTATCATTACCAGTGGCATTCCCTGATTTTCAATCTCAATGAGGTGCTTGTAATCATCCTTAAGTTGGGTTTCTTTAGATAGTGAGATGATAAAACCATCAACAATACCGCCCTGGGCAAACATTTCCATACTTAATACCTCCTTTTCAAAGGATTCATTTGACACACATACCAAAACGTTATATTCGCGTTGATGGGCTACTTCTTCTACCCCTTTAAGAACGGTTGTAAAAAAATCGTGTGTTATTTCAGGAATTATGAGAGCAATATGTTTGGTACGCTGATTAAGCAAACTAACCGCAATGTTATTTGGTTTATAATTATAGAGTTTGGCAAAGGCCTGCACTTTCTGGCGGGTATCTTCACCGATTTCAGGATTATTTTTTAAAGATTTGGAAACTGTTGAAATAGAGACATCTAACTCTTTAGCAATATCTTTTAAAGTAATTTTACGTTTCATAGCATTTTTATAGCACGAATGGCATTTTTGTTCTAAAAGTTAGACTAACTTGTACAAAGCGCAAGGCTTAAGAAAAACTTTTCAACACTCTAACGTTAGAGTGCCCGGTAAAACCGGCATCTGTACAATATTAACAACTTCATTTGCTAGATTCGCAAGGTGAAGTGAAAAAACAGAGTAAACTAACACAAAAACGCAGTTCAATTCAAACAATTTTATGAAAATTTTATTAAAAGGAATATTGTTCGTGTTGCTGTTTTTGCCAATTACAACGATTGCGCAATCTACAGTAACCGGAACAGTAACTGATGCAGCCGGGCAGATGCCTATTCCCGGTGTTAATGTTCTCGTAGAAGGTAGCACTAATGGTACCACCACAGATTTTGATGGAAATTATACGTTGAATAATGTACCCGAGGGTGCTACTTTAAGCTTTTCCTATTTAGGCTTTAGAACACAAACTATCCCCTTTACCGGGCAAAGCACAGTAGATGTAACGCTTACGGAAGACGCTGCGGAGCTCGATGCCGTAGTCGTTGTGGGATACGGTACCACTACTAAAAAAGACCTTACCGGATCTGTATCATTGATTGGTGAAGAAGATTTTAATAAGGGTAATAACGTAACCGCAGAAAATCTCCTAAATGGTAGGGTTGCCGGTCTTACTGTAAATACAGGTGGATCACCCGGGTCGGGTTCTGAAATCAGAATACGAGGGGGTGCTTCCTTAAACGCATCGAATAATCCTTTGATTGTGATTGATGGTTTACCCATTAATAATGTGGCCAACGGAGGCAGATCTGTTCTTTCTTCCATTAACCCGGCAGATATTGAGTCTTTTTCAGTACTTAAAGATGCTTCTGCGGCAGCAATTTATGGTAACCGGGGTGCAAACGGTGTAATAATAATTACTACTAAAAAGGGAAGACAGGGTCTTAAGGTAAATTTTGACAGTCAGGCCAGTGTGGCACGCTTAACAGATAAAATTGATCTTTTCAGTGCACAGGAATACCGCGATCTGATAAATGATCGTTTTCCTGATCGCACTAATTTTTTAGGCAATGCCAATACAGACTGGCAGGACGCTATTTATCGCGAGGCTTTTTCGTCGCAACATAATCTTTCCGTAAGTGGAAATCTTGCTGCTAATTTACCAGCCAGATTATCAATTAGCCGGGCAGATCAGGAAGGTTTACGTAAAACCTCCTCTTTTGAACGTACTACCAGTTCCTTATCATTAAATCCACGATTTTTTGATGGGGCACTTAAAATAGATTTCAATGCCAACCTGAGTTGGGAGCGCAACCGTTTTGCTCCGGGAATTGAAGGAAATGCCATTGAATTTAATCCTACACAACCCATTTTTGATCCCAATTCCCGCTACGACGGTTACTATGAGTACACCGATGCTAATGGAATAGCACTGGGTAACGTACCGCGCAACCCGGTTGCTCAATTGATGCAAACCCAGGATATTGCAAGCGTTCGCCGCTATTATGGAAATTTTAAAGTGGATTACAAATTGCCATTTTATGAGCCTTTACGAGCAGTAGTTAACTTAGGTATAGATAATAGTGAGTCTGACCGCTTTTTTGAAATAGACCGAAACAGTGCCTTGGGTACGAATGCGCAGGAAGGTGAAGCTTTAGGACAGCGTTCGGATACCGATTTTAAATCATCTAACCGTTTGTTAGATGCCTACCTTGTACACACCAAGGCTTTTGGAGACTTTAACACCGAAATCACTGCGGGTTATTCCTATCAAATTTTTGAAAATGAAAACTTTACAACGGGAAATGTTCGCGATCCCAATACACCACCTGCAGAACTGACTATTGATCCCGATGTGGTTTTGCTGGCTTATTTTGCTCGCGGTAATTTCAATTACAAACAAAAGTATTTTTTGAGCGCCTCAATACGTCGGGATGGTACCTCTCGTTTTGGCGAAGATGAGCGCTTTGGTTATTTCCCGGCAGTTTCCGGGGCGTGGCAACTTTCAGACGAAGATTTTTTAAAGGATTCCAACACCCTTAGCCTGCTTAAACTTAGAGCCGGTTATGGTATTACCGGGCAGCAGGATATCCCATCAGCCTATGACTATTTAGCTCGATATGGCTTAGGAAATACGATTTCTCAGTATCAATTTGGAGATCAGTTTTTTACCATTGGGCAACCCTTTTATCGAAATGCGGGCATCAAATGGGAGGAAATTACTGAATACAACCTGGGTCTTGACTATGGCTTCTTTAGCGGGAAATTAAGTGGTTCCCTTGATTTCTTCAGAAAGATTTCTGATGATTTGTTATCTGGAGCTCCGGTACCAGATGGAGTTAATTTTTCCAATCAGGGATTACAAAACATTGGAAAACTAACCACTCAGGGTATTGAGTTTGTAGTTGATTACAACCTTGCTTCTTTAGAAGATTTCAACTGGAATGTAAATTATAACGTGACTTACATAGACCGCGAACTTAATCGTCTTGCTTTTGGCCAGGATATTCTGGTGCAGGGTATTTCAGGTGGTACCGGTAATACTATTGCGGTTCACCGGGAAGGCTATGCGCCCTTCTCCTTTTTCACATACCGACAGTTATACGATACAGCCGGTAATCCTGTAGAAGGTGCTTATGTTGATGTAAATGGCGATGGCATTCTCAATGATGACGATAAATATATTTCCGGTAATGGTCGTGCAGACGTGACTATGGGCTTTCAGTCCAGTATGAACTATAAGGCCTGGGATTTTAGTTTTAATCTTCGTGCCAGTTTTGGTAACGATATTTATAACAACGTAAATTCTGGAAGGGCGCAATACGGTAATGTATTCAGAACCGTATTAAACAACGTGCCCACACAAGTATTAGAATCTAATTTTACGAATACTCCAGATGTTATACTCTCTGACTATTATATTGAAAATGCAGATTTTCTGCGTATGGACAATATTACTCTGGGGTACACTTTTGACGAAGACAAACTGGGTAAGGGAACCTTACGCCTGTGGACCGGCGTTCAAAACGTTTTCGTCATAACAGACTATTCAGGTCTTGATCCTGAAATTACTAACAACGGTGTGGACAATACCATCTTCCCAAGAGGTCGCACCTTCTTATTTGGATTGAATTATGGATTTTAAACTAAACAATATGCTCAAATTAAAAACATTCGCCTTTTTGTTGCTCCTGGTAGGAGCTTTCATCTCGTGCGAGTCTGATCTGGAAGTTACTCCTGAAGATGACGATGAGCTGTTAGCTGACGGTTTCTTTGAAACGGAAGGTGCTTACAAACAAGCCCTTGCCGGCGTTTATGCAAACCTGAGTTTAACAAGTATAAACGATCCGGGCGGGTCTAATATTGCCGGTCTGGACGCGGGTACCGGGCAGTACATCCGGGGTTTGTTCAATTTGCAAAACTTATCTACAGATGAAGTCATCTGGACTTATGAAAATGACCCGGGACTACGCGGAATGCAGCGCAACACCTGGAGTTCTGATAACCCGCTGATTTTAGGGGTTTTTGCGCGTGCTTCTTACGAAATTGCTTTAGCAAATGAATTTTTAAGACAAACCACTGAAGCAAGATTGAATGATCGTGGTGTAAGTGGATCTTTGGCTGAGGATATTCAAACCTATCGTGCTGAAGCCCGTGTGCTTCGCGCATTAGCCAACTATCATTTGCTTGACATGTTTGGAAAAGCGCCTTTCGTAACCGAAAATGATGCAGTTGGTTTTGATCAGGTTCCTGAAATTGCCGGCACCGAGCTTTTTAATTACATTGAGACTGAACTGACCGAAGCCCTTCCAAACCTGGTGGCAGCCCGTCAGAATGAATATGCACGAGTAGACCAGGGAGTTGCGAATATGCTTCTGGCTAAACTCTATCTCAATGCAGAAATTTATACCGGTACTGCGCGTTATGCTGATTGTGTGGGGATATGCGAAACGCTTATAGGAAGCGGCTACAGTCTTACCCCAAATTATCTGTTCAACTTTATGGCAGATAACAACTCAAATGGGGCTCAAAATGAAATTATATTCCCGATCACCAATGATGGTGCCCGTACTCAAAACTACGGTGGTACAACCATAATCATTCAGGGAGAAGTGGGTGTACCAGAGAATAACGGCGAAAGCCTGGGTGTTAACCCTAGTGGTTTCGGCGGTTTATTTCGTGTAAGACCTGATTTTGCCCGTTTGTTTACCAATAACCCAATCTATCAAAACGATACTCGCAATACTTTAATAACACAGGATCGTCCTATTGAAATTGATAATGTAGGGAATACGGCTCAGGGCTATTTAATAACTAAATTTACCAACCGTACTTCAACTGGAGGTTTTGGTAGCGATCGCACCTTTACCGATACTGATTATCCATTGTTCCGATATGCAGATGTACTCTTAATGTATGCTGAAGCCGTCTTGCGCGGTGGTGGCGGTTCAGAGAGTCTCGCTCTTGAATATGTAAATGATTTGCGCGAGCGTGCTTTTGGAGATACTTCCGGAAATATTACTCAGGCACAACTTACGCTTGACTTTCTGTTGGATGAGCGCTCTCGTGAATTGTATTGGGAAAGTCACCGCAGACAGGATTTAATCCGCTTTGGTGTATATACAGGAAGCTCCTATTTATGGTCTTATAAAGGAGGGCCACAATCGGGCACCAGCTTCCCTGATTTCAGAAAATTATTCCCAATACCTAACCAGAGTAGGTCTTCTAATCCAAACATAAGTCAGAACCCTGGTTACTAGATTAAAAAAATTGAAAACTATGATAACACTATTAAAAAGATGTCTTTTTTTACTTACGGTAGTCGTATTAACTGCCTGTAGTGAAGAAGATGAAAAGTTGACGGTAGCTTCTGAGCAAGCTGCTCTGGTAGCCAATCTGGATATCGACCGGATTGCACTTGACCAGACTAATCCCGGCAACCCGGCAGTAACGGTGAGCTGGTCAAAAGCGGAGTATTCAACTCCTACTCTTATAACCTATGTGGTGCAGTTTGCAGCAAATCAATCTTTTGAAAATCCGGTTGATGCAATAACTACTTCAAACACCGAGACGACCTTGGCTATGAGTGCAGTTAACAATACCGCAAATGCGTTAGGCTTTGTTCCTTTTGAATGGCAACAGGCATACGTACGTGTAAAATCTTCAATTGGGACGAGAGAATCTCAAATAACTTTCTCTGATCCAGTGGGGGTTATGCTTTATCCTTATTTCTCCTATCCTTACGATGATTATTACCTGGTTGGGGCCGCCACGGCACCGGGATGGAGTAATGACAATAATAACCCACTGCTTTTCCGCAATCCCTTTAATGAAAATGAATATTCCTACACCGGAAGGTTTAATCAGGACTTCTTTAAAATTCTGGCTCAACGAGGCTCCTGGGCACCCCAATATGGTGTGGAAGGAAGCAGTTTAAAGCTTAGACCTACCGAAGATCAACCCGATCCGCCATCGATAGAATCAACGGTTGCAGGCTATCGTACATTTAGTATAAACCTTTCAAATAACACGTTTTCATTTGAAGATGTAGAAAACGTTCCTGAAGCGTTTAGTTCGGTTACCGTTACCGGAAATGCTGGTGGGGATGTTACGCTTACTGCTCTGGCATTTGATCCTCATATATGGTATGTGCGCTCTACCCCGCTGGAAGCCGGTTCTATTACTTTTTCAGGTGCTGGAGCCACTTATGGTGCAGAAACTGAATTTTCAGGTACTGCTACGGTAGATGGTGGAAACATTCCGGTACCGGTAAAAGATGATTATGAAATCTGGTTTAATGATATCACCGGCGAGTATGCGATGATTCCTTTAAACTTTGCAAATTAATAAGTATGAAAACAGTATTAAAATATAGCGCGCTCAGTCTTTTCATCTTCGCCAGCTTTCTGGCCTGTGATAATACAGAAGATTTAGTCCTTACTGAACCCGAAAGTAGCTTTGATGTCAATGCGACCAACTTTGCAAATATTGTACTTAATCCTTCGTTTACAGAGAACCCTGCTTTTAGCGTAAGCTGGAGTACAGAAGCTGAAAGTGGAGCAACTTACGAAGTCGTGATGGCTACAGATGCTGAGTTTTCAAACCCGGTAACTTTAGGATCAACAGACAAATCCAATTTTACAATAGGGGTAGCAGAATTAAATCAAATGTTGCTTGAGGCAGGTCTGGAACCTTACAAATCGGCACCGGTTTATGTACGTATTAATAATGGAAGTGAAACAACTTCTACCCTTACCTACAACATAACTCCTTATGCAGTTGATGCACCGGTGATTACTAATCCAGAAGCTGAAGCAATGATCACTTTAGATGGGGAAAATCCCGATGCCGAAGCACTTAGCATTACCTGGACCGATTTTTCACGTGAAGGTACTGCAATTTCGGTAGTGTATGAATTGCAAATTGCAGAAGCGGGTACCGATTTTGAGACTTTCAGGACAGTAGGAACTGTAACAAACGGAAATGAATACAATTTGTCTAATACCCAACTCAATAATCTGGCCCTTAATTTGGGTGCTGAAGAATTTGCAGAATTTGAAATGGAAATTAGAATCGTCGGTATAATTACCAGTGATACAGGTGAAAATAGACGTTCTTCAGAATCTATTGTCTTTTCTGTAACCACTTATGCGCCCTATCCCTTCTTTTACGTTGTAGGGGATTTTCTTTCAAATGGTCAGTATGGTAACAATTGGTCACCGGCAGATGCAGTGCCCCTGGCAGCTTCAGCTAATGGTCAGACCGATTTTGAAGGTTTCGTTTATTTTGAAAATGGAAATAACCAGTATAAGTTTTTACCTACCAGAGAAAACTTCGATGGCGATTATGGTGATACGGGTGATTCAAACGGATCTTTTTCCGGAAGTATAGAAGTTGAAGGTGAAGTAAACTGTGGACTACCTAATAATGAGGCTGGTTTTTATCTGATTCAAATGAATACCGGTAATAATACGTATGCGGTGCGTAAACAGGTTTGGAGCATGATAGGTGCTGCCACACCTAATCAATGGAATGATCCAGATACCGATATGAGTTACAATGTAGCTAAAAAGGTTTGGGAGGTTGACATTGATTTAGCACCCGGAGAATTCTTATTTAGAGCCAATGACAACTGGAATGATTATCAGGATAAATTAGGAAGCAATGGAGAGGCTGGTAAAGTCATACTTGGAGGTAACAATTTAGTCTTCGACGGGGCAGCAGGAAACTATCACGTGGAGCTTGATCTTAGTAATCCCCGGAATTATAAATACACGATTACTGCAAATTAATTTTCAAAAGGCCGTGAATTCACGGCCTTTTTTAATCTAAAAACTAACTTATGAAAGCAAAACTACTCTTCTTCCTTTTAATAATGCCGTTGAGTTTGCTTGCCCAGACCGTGACGGTGACTCCAGATCCTTTTGCGGAAAATCAGGAGATCACCCTGACGGCTTCCAATATTCCGTGGACGGGAGGTGTCTATCTCTGGTCATGGCATTTTGATTCTACCGGAACACAGATTAACAACCCTGAAGCCATTGGTACCAACTTTAATAACTCGCCGGAAACTGCGCGTTTTACAGATAATGGAGATGGCACCTTCTCGTACACAATAACCCCAACCGACTTTTACGACAACACCGGAATTACCCGTATAGGCTATCTAATTAAAAATCAAAATGGCTCACAACAGGGAGCAGACGTCATTAAAAATGTAGGTGCCTTCAGTGTAAATCTTACCGCACCTACAAATTCAACTACCAGTTTGCAAAGTGGGGCTAACTTTACTATAAGTGCTACGGCCGGAGTAACTGCAAATTTTAGACTTCTTGCAAATGGAACCGAAGTCAATACTCAAAATAGCCTTACGTCTTACACCTTTACCACCACACCAAACCTAAATACAACCTATCGCCTGGAGATTACCCAAACGGGAACTTCTAACGTCGTGGTGCGCAGTTTTAGGACCTTGGTAAAGCCCACACCTCCTGCTGTGGCTCTTCCTGCAGGTCTTGAAGACGGCTTAAATTTTGATCCCGCAAAACCTAATGAAGCTACACTCGTGTTTTTTGCTCCGGGAAAAGAGTTTGTTCACGTTAAGGGAAACTTTAACGCAAACAATTGGTCTCTCGACAATCAATACTTAATGAATTATGATGCAGCGTCAAACCGTCACTGGATTACATTGAATTTTGATGGAACCACACCTGAAGATTTACTGTATCAGTATGTGGTAGAGTATGAAATTACGGTAGCAGACCCCTACTCTACACTCATTCTGGATGAGTTTAATGATTCGTTTATTGAAGCTTCCGTTTTTCCGGATATACCCGCATATCCTACAGGAAGAACCTCAAATCCCGTTTCCTATTTCCAGAGAGACGAGGCATCTTATGAATGGCAAATTCCCGACTTTACGCCGGCTAAACGCGAAGATTTGGTAATCTATGAGATCCTGCTTCGGGATTTTGATGATGCGCATAGTTTTCAAACCGTAATCGACCGGCTTGATTATTTAGAAAGTCTGGGGATCAATGCGATCGAGTTAATGCCTGTGCAGGAGTTTGACGGAAATAACAGTTGGGGCTACAACCCTGCATTTCATATGGCGTTAGACAAGTATTATGGTACGCGTAACGCCCTAAAATCTTTGGTCGATGCTGCTCATGCTAAAGGTATGGCCGTAATTATTGATGTCGTTTACAACCACGCTACAGGCCAAAATCCCTATTTCAGAATGTACAATACCAGTAACGGGGGAACAGGTGGACAGCCCAGTGCGACCAGTCCGTTCTTCAATCAAAGTGCTACCCACTCGTACAGTGTTTTTAACGATTTTAACCACAGTAAAGAAGCTACCAGAAGTTATGTAAAGCGCACCGCTCAATACTGGATTGATGAATTTAATATAGATGGCTACCGCTGGGACTTGACTAAGGGCTTTACACAAAACTGCACCGCTTCCGATGAAAGCTGTACCAATGCCTACCAGCAGGATCGTGTTGATGTTTTGAAGCTTTATGCAGATATGCAATGGGAAGTAAACCCGGATTTTATCATCATTTTTGAACACCTGGGAGGCATAACCGAAGAAAAACAATGGGCAGATTACCGTCTTTCTGAAGGTAAGGGAATCATGATGTGGAATAAGCAAACCGATCCTTACAACCAGTCTACAATGGGTTTTGCTGAAAATTCAAACATTAATGGCGCTTCTTATAAACAGAAAGGCTTTGATAATCCTGCCGGGGTAACCTATATGGAAAGTCATGATGAAGAACGCCTGATGTATAAAAACCTGGCGTTTGGTAACAATTCTGGCAATTACTATGTAAAGGACCTTAATACCGCTTTAAAACGAATGGAAGCCGCAGGAGCGGTATTTTTTACTATTCCCGGACCTAAAATGATTTGGCAGTTTGGTGAACTGGGTTATGACATCAGCATCTTTACCTGTGAAGATGGCAGCAATCCCGGTAATGACAGCTGTAAATTAAGTCCAAAACCTGATGGCTGGGAGTACCTGAACAACGAGCAACGTGTAGCTCTCTATAACAGTTGGAAACGTATGATTCAGCTTAAAAAGCAGTTTACTGTATTTGAAACGACGACTTTTAACCTGGAAGGCAATGCTTCAAATCTTACAAAAAAAGTGCATTTAAGCACGGGCAGTGCCGGAGCAGATGAACCCAATTATGTTACGGTAATTGCAAATCTCAATGTCACTCCACAGAATATTGTTCCTGATTTTCAGGAAACCGGCACCTGGTATGAATTAATGACCAATGCGGAATATGAAGTGACAAACACGACTGCTGCAATTACCCTGCAACCGGGTGAATACCGCATTTATGGTAACAAAACAGCCAGTTTAAGCTTAACTGAACCGGATCAGGTAAACGATTTAATTTTGTATCCTAACCCGGCCTACTCCACCTTTAGCCTTTCGCAGGAAGTAGAACGTGTGGATATTTATAACATTCAGGGAGCCCTGCTTAAAAATATATCTTTTAAACCCGGAGAGCCTCAGGTTATTGATGTTTCCAACTTACAAACCGGATTGTATTTTGTTAAAATACAACGAAATGGCATCCAAATGACTTCAAAATTGCTGATTAAGTAATATTTAAACGATTTAGTAGCCGATTTCGAGTCAAAAAAAGGGGGGATTTCCCCCTTTTCTTATGTAGAGCTATTGGCTACTTTTACTATGTATTAATTAAACGTTAATACCATTTTTGATCTGACTAATAGGGGAGTTAGATTTTAAATGATTAATGATTTAGGGGTGAAAGGCACTTTGCGCAAGCAAGGTGTTTTTCTTTTTTAGGCATATCGTAAAAAATCTGTAAAAAGGGGTTTAAAAATTTCACTTTACCAATCTAAAGACATTTACATTTAAATACCTAAAAATTAATCGATTTAGTAGGATTTAAATTAAATTGATGCCATCTTATTTAATACCTTTACTTCGTCATTGACAATTTAGGGGTGAAAGGCACTTTGCGTAAGCAAGGTGTTTTTCTTTTTTAAGCCTTTTTAAAAATATGGACCTATCTATCCTTCGAGTCCTGTATTTCAGAATTGGGTTTTCTAAAAGACAAATTAAAACGATCTCTTCTCACCAGAATTCGTTTTCTGAAAAGCAGGAATAATAAATACCCAAGCCAACTAAAAACAGCTACCAAAGCCAGCCAAAGGATTAAATCCTGGATGGATTTGAATTTTCTGTATCTCAGTTCAAATAACACCAGTACAACAAATAGAATACGGAGGTAAATCAAAATTATTCCGTTTTTTGAGCTGTGGAATGTATATAAGCAGTTACCAAATCTTCCAAAACCGAGAGCGGAACGGCACCGTTTTCTAAAACAACTTCATGAAATTCCCGTATATCAAAGTTTTTACCAAGCTCATTTTCGGCCTTGGTGCGCAGCTCCAGAATTTTATTCATCCCTACTTTATAGGCTGTGGCCTGCCCCGGCATCACGATATGACGTTCAACCATTTTAATGCAATCGCTTTCTGCATTTGGCGTGTTTTCTTTGTAATAGGCAATACCTTCCTCCCGTGTCCACTTTTTGTCATGAATACCGGTATCTACAACCAGTCGGCACGCACGCCACAATTCCATCGCAAGCCGTCCAAAATCGGAATACAGATCTTCGTATAAGCCCATCTCCTTAGGAACAAACTCACAGTATAAACCCCATCCCTCAATATACGCCGTATACCCACCAAATTTTCGAAACTTAGGCAAACTATCAAGCTCCTGTGCGATGGCCAGTTGCATATGATGACCCGGAATTCCTTCGTGATACGCCAGTGCCTGCATTTGGTATTTGGGCATGGCTTTAATATCGTACAGATTTGCATAATAAATACCGGGGCGGGAATCATCAGGGGCCGGCGAATTGTAAAAGGCCTTGCCCGCACTTTTTTCTCGGAAAGGTTCAACCCGCTTCACCACAATTTCGGCTTCAGGCTTTGTAATAAAAAGTTCGTCAAGTCTGCCGCGCATGTCGTCAATGATGGCTTTAGCCTTGTTCATATACGCAGCTCTTCCGGTATCGCTATCGTCATAATAAAAGCGATCCTCATTGCGCATAAATTCAAAAAACTCCTGCAAAGTACCTTCAAAACCTGTTGCTTGCATTATGCCTTTCATTTCACCATGAATACGGGCAACTTCGTTAAGACCCAGCTGATGAATGGCTTCAGCATCCATATTGGTAGTTGTGGTGCGTTTTAAAGCAAGCTCATAAAATTGATCACCTCTGGGAAACTTCCACACGCCATCATCTGTGGTGGCACGCTGCTTTTGGTTTTCTACAAAAGCAATAAGTTCGGTATAGGCAGGCTGCAGACTGTCTACCAAAGCTGCGGTGGCCTCACGCATTAAACGCTCTTTTACAGTACCTTCCAGATTAATCGCATCAATTTTGGATTCAAAATCGGCCAAAAGCGGCATTTGTTCAGAAGACTTTTCGAAAGGTTTTCCTTTTAGGATATTCTTACTCGACTCAATAACGTGGTCTAAAACGAACCGAGGAGCAACAATCTGGTTGCTTTCCCGAATACCTAATTGATTGCGAAGCTCGGTAAAAAGAGGCTTCACCTTACGAATACGGCTAATGTAGGCCTCTGCATCTGAAATGCTGTCTATACGGTGTTTATTTATTAAAAATGCAGGCACTTCTGCATGCAAACCAAACATCTGGTTTAACGGATAGTTGTAAAAACGGTACTCATAATCTTCGATGATGTTTTCCATATCCTGCTTGTACAGCATATAACTAAGTCTGGTAACCGAATCGAGCGCAGCGGGATTTAGCGTTTCTAAATAGTCTAAACGTTCTTTTGCCCGTTCTAATTCTTCACTGGTTTGCTGTGATGAAATATCATCCCAGTCTCCATAGTTGCTTTTCAAGCCTAAATTGGTCTGCCGTTGCGGGGATTGCGCTACGTCTTCGTCAAATTGCTTATCAAACCACAAGTTTAATTCCCGACTGTTTTTGGAGAGTTCCTGTGAAGAATAGGCATCTTTCTGTTCATTTTTACAGGACAGAATTGAAAGTGCAACCAATACGATTTTAGGGATGAACGAATATTTCATAGTACTATTTTAAAACGCTAAATACCATTTCCGAATCACCGAAAACCGTATGAATCTCTTTACTGAAATCCTGGGCATCTGCTTTATAGATATTAGGAACATACTGCTGGGGATTACGATCTATGAGCGGAAACCAGGTACTCTGTATCTGGATTTGAAGCTTATGCCCTTTTAAAAACGTATGATTTATTGCTTGTAGTGTAAGATTTACCGGAGTTTTCTGATTAGGTTCAAAAGGTTTGGGATCACTAAAGCTGTTCCGGAAACGACCACGCATCACTTCGCTACGCACCAGCATATGGTAATTACCCATTTTTAAATACTTCTGAGTCTCGGGATAATCGGGAGCATCTGGCGGGTAAACATCAATAACCTTTACAATCCAGTCTGCCGAAGAACCGGTGGTGGCTACCTGTAATTTGGCTAAAATTTCTCCACTTAAGGTTAAATCTTCAGTTAGAACGGGAGTTTCGTAAACCAAAACATCCGGTCTGCGCGCCGCAAAACGCTGGTCATCGGTCATATACTTGCGGGGTGTAAATACCATTTTAATATCTTCGGAATACGGAACCGGTTTGGAAGGATCACTGGTAAAGGAGTTGGCATAACCCGGATTGGCCGTTTGTGTAAGATTCTGATTTTCGCCTAGAAAATAACTCACCTTCTCACTTGCTGCAGCAGGCCATTGCGTGTAGCTGTCCCATTCACGGGCCCCGCTGTCATACATGGAAGCTTCAGGTAATTCCAGAGTTCCTTTCCCTTCATTTTTCAGGAAATGATTGAAGAATCGGGTTTCATAATTCTGCTGAAAATCGCGCGACAGATTATCTCCAAAATACACATTACCTATCGCCTGTCTTTCTGTAGCACGTGCCCAATCGCCGTGGCTCCAGGGACCAAAAACCACAATATTGTAATTATCGCTCGTTTCTTCAATCATTCGGTAGGTGTTAAACGGCCCGTATAAATCTTCGGCATCAAACAGACCTCCTACTACCATAACGGCGGGTTTAATATCTTTTAAATGCTGAATAATTCCGCGACTGCGCCAAAACTCATCATAATTGGGATGATCCTTAATCTGCTGCCAAAATACATTGTCTTCCTTATAATATTCGTCCAGATTGGTCAGGGGACCCGCATCTAAAAAGAACTGATACTGGTCTTCTGATGGCAACTCCGGAAAATTATACCATGACTCTGTGGTAGGTTCGGTTTTCATATAACCAAATACGGAAATCGCACGCCAGTAGCTTTCTAAAAAAGCCCCGTTATGATGGAAATCATCAAAAAAGAAATCCCCTATACAAGCCTGGGGTGAAGCCGCTTTAAGTGCCGGATGGCCACTGAGTAAGGAATAGGTGGCATAAAACCCGGGATAGGATATTCCCCAGGTACCTACATTCCCGTTGTTGTTGTCAACATTATTAACCAGCCATTCTATGGTGTCGTAGGTATCGCTGGCTTCATCGATCTGATTTCCGGTTTTGTTGGGAATAAATGCTCGCATATTATCATACACCCCTTCACTGTTCCAACGGCCGCGCACGTCCTGATGGACAAAGATATTTCCTTCCTCTACCAGAAACGGGTTAGGCCCTATTCGGCCTTTAAAAACATCCTCCCCGTAAGGCGCACAACTGTAAGGCGTACGCATCATCAGGATAGGGTATTGCTGGGATTTATCTTTAGGTGAGTAAATAGTGGTATGTAAAAAAATACCGTCCCGCATTTTTATCCTGACCTCTTTCTTATCGTAATGTTCCTTAACATATTCGGCGGTTTGTGCAGAAAGACCGGCTGCAAACAATACAGCCATGGCCAACAGTAAAAATCGAAGTGTTTTCATAGTTTATTTATTTTATTTATTGAGCATAGGCATCGATTCCTTCCTCAAGCCACGCTTCAAATTCGTTAACATCTGGAGTATAACCTACCGGAGTATTGAGCTCATTTTCATTTTCCGGGTTTAATAAAACGTAATACGGCTGCGCATTTATTTGATATTTTTGAATCTGAAAATCGCTCCATTTATTACCTACAGTCTGTACGCGTTTACCGGTCGTTTCACTAACGTATTGTTCGTCTTCAGGTAACTTTTCCTTTAAATCCACAAAAAGCGAAATAAGCACCACATCTTTTTGCAATTTGCCTAAAACCTGAGGCTCACCCCACACGCGCTCTTCCATCTTGCGGCAGTTTACACAAGCCTTTCCTGTAAAATCAAGCAATACGGGTTTGTTTTCAGCTTTCGCGAAAGCTAAACCGGCCTCATAATCGGTAAAAGTGACGAGCTGATAAGGTCCCAGCTCCGTCTCCTCGGGCAGCTCGGTGTCTACCCCACTTCCTCCTTTAGTATAACCCACACCATAAGGAGACTCGCTGTAATTCATAGGTGGCGGAAAACCACTGATGAGTTTAAGTGGAGCGCCCCAAAGTCCCGGAATCAAATATATGGTAAAGGCTAAAGTAAATAACCCAAGAAGCAATCTCCCGGTAGAAATATGGGGTAATGGAGAATCGTGCGCTGTGGTAATTTTTCCCAATAGATAAAAACTGAGCCCTAAGCCAATGGCGATCCATATAGCCAGAAAAACTTCCCGCTCCAGAATATGTGCCTGTAAAACCAAATCGGCATTAGACAGAAACTTAAAAGCCAATGCCAGTTCCAGAAAACCCAGAACTACTTTAACCGAGCCATCCGCCCGACTTAGGCAGCGAGTTCATCAATCCCGGAAACAAGGCAAATAATGCAAACGGGATTGCAATGGCCAGTGAGAAACCCAGCATTCCCAGTATGGGTGCGAGCCCCCCCTCTGCAGCAGCCTGAACCAGTAAGGTACCTACAATGGGACCGGTACAGCTAAAGGATACGATTGCCAGCGCCAGAGCCATAAAGAAAATTCCGATAATCCCGCCACGGTCTGCTTTGCGGTCTACAGCATTGGCCCAGGAGTTGGGCAACATAATCTCAAAGGCGCCAAAAAAGGATATCGCAAAAATTACAAGCAGGACAAAGAATAGGAGGTTAAACCACACATTTGTAGACAACGCATTAAGCGCATCTGCACCAAATATTGCCGTAACCAAAGTGCCCAGCACCACATAGATAACAACAATAAAAACCCCATATAATAGGGCGTTGCGGCGACCTGCGGCAAGATTTTTACTTTGTTTGGTAAAAAAACTCACCGTCATCGGGATCATAGGAAATACACAGGGCGTAAGTAATGCTACGAATCCTGAAAGAAAAGACACTAAAAACAAGGTCCATAAATCTTTTTTCTCTTCCTGTTTGACCACTTCCTTAACTGGCTCAATCTTATCTGCTTTTTCCTCAATTTTTCCATAGGATTCAAAAGCGTTAAAATCGGCAACCAGAGTACCTTCCTTCTTTTTCAGATCAAAGACCACATACTTTTCTTCATTGATGCAAACCTCCTTACACACCTGATAGGTCAAAATCAGCTTGATAAGTTCGGTTTTTTCGTCAACGAGGGTGACATTCTGAGTAAGGGTAGCCGTGTTTGAAAAATAAGTTTCATCCACTTCAAAAATATCACTGTACACGACTTCGGTCTCACTTTCTACAGCAGGACCATCCAGGGTAAAATCGTCACCGGCTTTAAGGAATTCCAATTCTAACGGAATAGGCCCGGCAGGATCTGTAAACTGGGAGTAAATATGCCATTCAGGCTCTATTTGTGCTTTCAGAATTAACTGGTAATGTGTGGCATCCTGCTGCTCCACAAGAGCCTCCCAGGTAGCAGGATTTTGAGTGTTTCCGCCCAGATTGAAACCCTGAGCCTGTACATGCAACACAACGAACAATGCAAATACTGCTGTGAAATATTTAATCATAATGAGCAATCAATTTTATAAATCGGGTGGTTGATGGGCCTACCTTGAAACGCTCATCACTGCGCAATCCGGCGATCCAGATTATTTTGGAGCCGGAACAAACCACCCAGGCAGCTTCCTTATCTACCGCCGAGTATTTTGAATCTTTAAATAGTTTACTAAGCTTTTTCTTTTTGCCGTGCATCCCAAAAGGATAAAAAGCATCTCCCTCCTGCCACCTGCGCACCGTAAGTGGAAACTCAAGCAAGGCAGCATCAAAAATAGCCTCGTTTGAATTAGAATCCTCATATTTTTCAGGCTTTTCGAGCGTAAGAGTCATTCCGGGTAAAGCAACTGCGGTATCGCTTTCTGCAAGTGCATACGTTTCAGAAGTTTCCTGCTTTGCATTACTCAGGATCAATACCTCCCGGTCTTTTATCAATCGGTATGAGCCCGAACCCACCCATTTACCGGATTGCGCATCCAGTAAATCGTAGATATCATCCCAGGCAGTAAAGCCAAAACCCTTCAGCAATTGATACAAAACAGCCCGGGTATTGGGTATCTTTTTGAGTTCCGGAATACTCAAATCGTACCCTCTAAAGGATTCAGTTACAATTTTGGAATACAACAAGGCAGTGTAATCTTCCAGCAGGCTTTTAGCCTCTTGAATATGCGAGAGACTGGTACGAAAGCCTTTTAAAAATTGAGAATTGGCATCGGTAAGTGCCGGGATGGCGTGATGCCTGATGTGATTGCGCAAATAGTTGTCTGTCGCATTGCTGCTGTCCTCACGCCAGGTTATTCCCTGCTCCTGCGCACACTGTTTAATTTGCTCACGCGAAAAGTCTAAAAGTGGCCTTACGATGCGCTTATTGGTTTCGGGAATTCCTGAAAGACCATCGATACCGGTACCTCTTCCCAAATTGATAAGAAAAGTTTCCAGATCGTCCTGTGCGTGGTGTGCGGTAAGAATGTATTCAAAATTATGCTGTACGCACAATTCATCAAACCAGGCATAGCGCAATTCGCGTGCTGCCATTTGAATGGAGATTTTTCGGGAAGCCGCGTAGGCTTCAGTATCAAATGCCTGCACGAAAACCTCGCTTGAAAAGTTCTTTGCCATTTCGGAAACAAAAACCGCGTCTGCGTCGCTTTCGTCTCCGCGCAGCTTAAAATTGCAATGCGCAAGGCTAACCTGAAGTCCTATGTTGTGGCATAAATGAGCCAGTACCGTGCTGTCCAGACCTCCACTTACGGCAAGCAAAACGGGTTTGCCTTTCAAAAATGAAAATGAGGAATCGATAAGCGAGGCAAAAGCTTTTTTCATGAAAAGCAAATATACAATTTTAGCATTGGGAGCATTTTATTTTATGTAAACGGGTTTGGCATCTCTGAGACTAATATGCTATTTTTAGATTTGTAACCCAGGTTACGTGTTAACAGCTGGGCACGACCTATTTTTACGGCTTTAAAAAAATCGAATTGAAACGCTACTTCCCTATACTTAACTGGTTACCCAAGTACAAACGCTCCTATCTTTCAGGCGATGTTTCAGCCGGAATTACCGTTGGGATTATGCTCATCCCCCAGGGAATGGCTTATGCGATGATTGCCGGTTTGCCCCCGGTTTATGGTCTGTATGCGGCTTTGATCCCACAGATTATCTATGCCCTGATGGGCACTTCACGCCAAACGGCTATAGGCCCGGTTGCGATGGACTCCCTTTTGATCGCATCCGGTCTGGGAGCGCTTTCCATTTCGGGAATAGAAAATTATATTGCCATGGCGATTTTCTTATCACTTTTTATAGGAACCATACAGATTTTACTGGGATTTCTAAAAATGGGATTCCTGGTTAATTTTTTGTCACGACCGGTCATCAGCGGATTTACATCTGCCGCGGCTTTGATTATCGGGATTAGTCAGTTAAAACATCTTTTAGGCATATCAATCAGCAGCAACCGCACCTTACCTATTCTTAAACAAACTCTGGCTCAACTGGACCAGATTAATCCTCTGGCGGTGGTGGTAGGCTTAAGCGGCATCGGGATTATGTTATTTCTAAAACGCATTCACAGTCAAATCCCTACTGCGATTGTTGTGGTAATCCTGGGTATTTCGTTGGCCTATTTTACACCTATATCCCGTTACGGACTGCAGCTGGTAGGAAACATACCAAACGGTCTTCCCGGTTTCAAAATCCCTGAAATTCCCTGGTCCCAACTGGGTCAATTGTTTACCCTGGCCCTGGCCATGGCGCTAATCGCCTTTATGGAAGTGGTTTCCATCGGTAAAGCTTTAGAAGAAAAAGTAAAAAGCAGCAAGCTGGTTCCAAACCAGGAACTCATTGCTCTGGGAACCGGTAATATTGTAGGTTCCTTTTTTCAATGTTATCCTACCACGGCTGGTTTCAGCCGTACGGCAGTTAATTTTCAGGCGGGGGCCAAAACAGGTGTCGCAGCGCTCATCAGCGCAACATTAGTAGGATTAACCTTGTTGTTTCTAACTCCGGTTTTTTATTATTTACCCAACGCCATCCTGGCTTCTATCATTATGCTGGCCATCACCAGCCTGATCGATTTGAACTATCCGCAAGAACTCTATAAAAATCAGAAAGATGAATTTGCGCTGCTTATTGCTACCTTTCTTATAACTCTTTTTGTAGGTATTCAGGAAGGGATTATTCTTGGAGTACTTTTTTCCTTACTGCTTATGGTGTACCGCACATCAAAACCCCATATGGCTGTTTTGGGGCAAATAAAAGATACGACCTACTTTAAGAACGTCAACCGTTTTGCTCCGGACATTATTGAACGAAAGGACATTTTAGTCATTCGTTTTGATGCGCAGTTGTTCTTTGGAAACAAGGATTATTTTTATTCGGAGCTGAATAAGCACATTCGCAGTAAGGGCAGCGCACTACAAACCGTAATCATCAATGCTGAAGCCATAAATTATATAGACAGCAGCGCCATCTACCTGTTAAAGCACCTCATCCTGGAACTTCGCGAAAAGGATATTCAGCTTATGATTGCTGCTGCAACCGGTCCCACCCGGGATATTTTGTTTAAAACCGGCGTTACTGAACTTCTGGGCCCGGAAAATCTTTTTGTGCGCGTTGTAGAAGCCGTCGAGTTTATTGATGGTGTTCATCCGCGCAGCGCTATTGAAGATCGGGTATCCCGACAGTCGTTTTAAATTTCTGGTTTCTGATTTCTGATTTTGAAAAAGCTGCTGACTGAGACTGAAAACTGTAAACGGAACCCCGAACTCTTAATTAAACTTATACGTTCCCGCCAGTGTGATAAAACGATGCGGTTTATTGCCTTCTATTTCCCCTTCTGTATAATTCCAACGCATGGACAGCGAATAGCGTTTCCTTGCAAAAAACAGCCCTATTGTCCCATTTAGAATGCTGTGATTTACGAGTTCACGGGGAACTACTTTAATCCCCCGGGCATCAGCTTTTTCAATAGTAGCATTGTAAACTGAAATGTTCATATTTAACCCGGCCTCCAGAAATAGTTCGCTTTGCCCGAGCCCAAAGAGACTTTGCTGCCTGGCAACGGATTGTGAAACCGGAAGAAAACGTCCCAAACGCATATACAAACCGGCTTCAGCAAAATTGAAAATCGTACCCGCCGAAGCCCGTACCAGACTGTAGGCATTGATGAAATCTGCTGTAAAGAGGTCTTGAGCATATGCCGCACGTAAATTGACTCCCAGAGTATTGGGGATCTGATTCTCCCAATTATCCACAAAAATATCTTTAGAAAAATACTCATGAATGAAGTTTTGAATCTCACCGGCCTGCACCGCAGGACCCAGAATTCCCAGGTCGAGTTTAAATTGTAAGTAAGCCTTTTCAAAGGCATAAGTAGTAGCAAAATCAAAATACCCCCAACCCGCATAGGGTTGCCGCGTTCTTACGATCTGACGGGTACGGGCATAATCTGGAGTATAAGCCTGTACATGAGCACCGATACCGTGACTAAAAGCTGTTTTCTGCGGAAAAATTTTAGACAGGAAATTCTCGTTTTTGGGTTTCCAGTTAAAAGCGGCGTGAATGCCATACGTATAATGCCAGTCTGTACGCGCCCCAAATACCGTAAAATCGTTGTCGTGACCCAGCAGGATTTCGTACCTGTAACCCTCCTGTTCCTGGGCTTTAGTAAAAGTCACCCAGCCCAGAATACCCAGCAATACCAGAAACCACTTACTTCTCATTGCCGAAAACTGCACGGTAAGAACTTCCGTTTAGATTATGAGTAACCAATTTTTTCCCCATTTGTAACGCTAGTTACGTAATTCTTTTGAATTGCTTCCGACTTTTGAGTTATGAATGATTACCTAAAAATCATTGGTGATTCATTTACAGGATACTTTAATTATCTGGTAGATGAAATTACCAATCCCAGCTGGACTAACTATTTTTACTGGTTGTTTGCGCTTTCTTTTTTGGTTTTTGCTTTAGAAATTGCGATTCCCTGGCGTAAAAAACAGCCCATATTCAGAAAGGGTTTCTGGCTCGATGCGTTTTATATGCTGTTCAATTTCTTTCTGTTTTCGCTTATTGGTTATAACGCGCTTTCTAATGTGGGCGTAGCTCTGTTTAATGATTTCCTGAAACTTTTTGGCATTACCAATATCGTTGCGATTGAAGTGAATATGCTTCCGGTGTGGGCCCAGCTGCTCATTATGTTTGTTGTGGCAGATTTTATTCAGTTTCAGGTACACCGGCTTTTGCATCGGGTTCCGGGGTTGTGGAAATTTCACCAGGTGCATCACAGTGTCAGGGAAATGGGTTTTGCCGCTCAGTTTCGCTTCCATTTTATGGAAACTTTAGTTTATAAAAGTGTCCAGTATATACCCCTGGCAATGATTGGTTTCGGGATCGAGCAGTTTTTTGTAGTACACATGTTTACCGTTTTTGTTGGCCATCTCAATCACGCGAATCTGGACTGGAGCTACGGTAAGTTGGGCTATATCTTCAACAATCCCCGAATGCATATATGGCATCACGCCAAAGAACTTCCTCCACAACATCGTTATGGGATGAATTTTGGACTTACTTTAAGCATCTGGGATTACCTGTTTAAAACAGCATATATTCCGCAGAGCGGAAAGGATATTGAAATAGGTTTTCATGGAGATGAGGAATTCCCCACAGATTTTGCCGGGCAGTTAAAATATCCTTTTAGTGAATTCAGGAAAAAATAAAGTAAGCTGCAACAGATTTTGTATCTCTTGTTACAGCCACCCCGATGCAAAGACCTTAACTTCGTAAAAATTTAATTTCATGGTAATCAAACAATTTGAATATAAACCTCTTGCCCATTTCTCCTACGCCATTTTGAGCGAAGGCAAAATAGCTCTGGTTGATCCCGAACGCGATCCCTCACCGTATTATGCTTTTGCGGAAGATCACGATGCGGTCATTACCGCAGTTTTTGAAACGCACCCCCACGCCGATTTTATAAGTAGTCATCTGCAAATTCATAAAGAAACCGGTGCCACGATTTACAACAGCAAAAAACTGGGTGCAGACTATGCGCATCAACCTTTTGATGCGGGTGACGAATTAACCCTCGGGAACATCCGTTTTACAGCTTTAAACACGCCAGGTCACAGTCCCGATAGTATCACCATTGTGGCAAAAGCTGAAAATAAAACCGCCTTATTTACCGGCGATACCCTGTTTATAGGCGATGTAGGCCGACCCGATCTTCGTGAAAAAGCCGGAAACCAGAAAGCAAAACGCAGGGATCTGGCAGAGGCTATGTACCAAACCATAACCCACCAATTTAACGAGCTTCCTGATGAGGCCGTAGTTTACCCTGCACACGGCGCGGGTTCCCTTTGCGGCAAGGGGATGAGCGCAGACCAAACCAGCGGTACTCTGGGTGAACAGCGACAAACGAACTGGGCTTTTAAAACCAAGGATAAAGAAACATTTATCAGTCATTTGTTGGATTCCCAGCCTTTTATCCCACATTATTTTGGCTATAATGTTGATATCAATAAAACAGGGGCCGCTACATGGAGAAGCGCCCTCGCCGATATTCCTGTTCGCCTTTTTGAAACCAAGCTTAATGGAGACACGCTCGTCATTGACACAAGGGATGCCCAGGTGTACAAAAGCGGTCATAAACGCAACAGCATCAATATTATGGGTGGTGAAGAGGATTATAAATTTGAAACCTGGCTGGGTGCGATTGTCAAACCAGAAGAGGAATTTAGTGTAGTCCTGTCGGGCTCTAATAATGTCGATTTTATTTTAAACCGAATTGCAAAAATAGGTTATGAAAATCAGATAAAACAAATGATCACGTTGCGGCCAGATACCGGCGTTGCTTCAAATACACTTGATTTGAAAGCCTTTAAAAACGACCCGGAAGCTTATACCGTTGTGGACATTAGAAACCAAAGCGAGACCGAAGCCGGAACATTCTTTGACCACGCGATCACAATCCCCCTTCACGAATTGCGCGAACGCAGCGGCGAAGTCCCCACCGATAAACCTATTGTAGTACACTGTGCAGGCGGTTATCGCAGTGCGGCAGGAAGTAGCGTGCTCGAGACTGCCCTACCTCAGGCTACGGTTTACGATCTGGGCGACGCCGTAAAAGACTTTCAATAAATGTGGAGCCGGAAGAGCAAAAAATGGTTGCTATTTGGTTTACAGATAGTATTGATGCTGAGTTATTTCCTTCCGGCATCTTTAGATTTTGATCTTCCGGTTGCGGTTAAGGTTCTGGGGCTTGTAGCACTCGTGCCGGGAATAGCAATTCTTACAACTGCTTTGTGGCAACTCAGAAATTTTCTATCTCCCTTTCCCGCTCCGCGCTCTCATACTCAATTAGTGACCAAGGGTATATTTAAGTACAGTCGGCATCCCGTTTATACCGGTTTGATGTTAAGCTTTGGCGGATATGCCTGCTATAGTGGGGATCTTTCAAAAATGATTTTGAGCTTATTGATAGTATTCTTTTTTTATCTAAAATCGGGTTATGAGGAGCAGTTACTGGAAGAACGTTTCAGCGAATACGGCAATTACAAAAAAAGACCCGTCGTTTCCTTTAATTTTCATTTTAAAATGAAAGACATTTAACATTAAAAGCCTTATCAGTACTGGTCTTATAACACTTTTGGATTGTAAATTTACTACTCCAAACGGGTTGCGTTTGAATCCTTTCGCAGCCGCGAAAAACCTATAAAATGGATACTGAAATCCTCGCCCGAATCCAGTTTGCCTTTACCATCGCCTTTCATTACATCTATCCCCCATTAAGCATCGGCATTGGGCTGCTTATGGTGGTGTTTGAAAGTATGTATATCCGCACCAAAAAAGAGCAGTATCACATTCTGGCTAAGTTTTGGACGAAAATTTTTGCGCTCACTTTTGGTATTGGGGTGGTGACCGGCATTGTAATGGAGTTTGAATTTGGCACCAACTGGGCCACCTACAGCCGTTATGTAGGCGACGTTTTTGG
>CAYNMH010000022.1:0-17345 GCA_964398145.1 uncultured Flavimarina sp.
CCCCTTTGGAGGCTAGGGGGCTCAGGATTTATTTTTCAGGAACAAAGTCTAAGGCCACCCCATTAATGCAGTGGCGCTTTCCGGTAGGTTTTGGTCCGTCATTAAAAACGTGTCCCAAATGGCCGCCACAGGTTGCACAATGTTCTTCAGTACGGGTATAACCTAATTTGTTATCTGAAGAAAAGGCAACATTTCCCTCAATATAATCGTAAAAAGAGGGCCATCCCGTTCCGCTATCAAATTTCGTTTCGCTTTTAAAAACAGGGGTTTGGCAGGCTGCACATACGTAAGTTCCTTTTTTCTTGTTGTTGAGCAAATCGCTGGTAAAAGCGCGCTCGGTACCCTCTTCTCTCAATACATAATATTCGTCAGAGGAGAGTGCAGCTTTCCATTCCGCATTGGTTTTGGTAACCGCAAAATTGGTTTCTTTTTCCTTTTGCGCAGTGCCCTTACATGCCGCAAAGCTTAGCAGTACACCTAGTAGGATTATCTTTTTCATAATTTAAAATATTGGTAAAACGTGTGATTCTACCTCCTAATCTTTGTATTAGATAGAAGCGTGAATCAGGCCTTTTTACAGTTTTTGTTTTAAAATTAGCCAAAGTAAAAGGCTTTAAAGCTTCCTCATAGCTCATTTAACAAAAGACTAACGCTGGAAGCTTTTAACACTTTTGTCAAATTTGTATTTTCAAAGGAGTTAAAACTATTTATTGTTACTTTTAAAGAACAATTTTTAATTAATCTAAAATTTAAATCCAACTAACCTTGACTAGAGAACGCATTGTAATTGAAAATATAGAACCCCAACTTCAAGGCGGGGATTTTTTTATCAAACGGGTGACCGGGGAACTGGTGCACGTCACGGCAGATGTACTTGGCGACGGTCACGATGTTTTGCAGGCGGAAGTTTGCTACAAACGTAAAGAAGATAAAACCTGGCAAACCGTGCGTATGACACCACTGGTAAATGATGCTTATGCAGCAAGTTTTGGCGTGGAAGATCAGGGTTTTTATGAATATAAAATACGGGGATGGATTGATCATCCTTTGAACTGGCAGCATGGTATTGAAGCAAAACTGAAAGACGCCCAATACGTAAAAAGTGAGCTGCTTGATGGAATTCAACATTTAGAAGCGGTTGCCCCAAAACTGGATGATGACGGGAAACACTATATAGCAAAGCTCAAAGTACTTTTTTCGGACGAGCAGCGCTATGATGAGGCCTGTAAATATGCTATTTCTGAAGATTTACATCGAATTTTTAAAGATCATCCCACCCGGAATCTGGCGCATGAAAGTAAGCCTCTTGAGGTTTATGTAGATCGCTACAAGGCGCGATTCAGCACTTGGTATGAGTTTTTTCCGCGGTCTGCAAGTGAAGAGCCCGGAAAGCATGGGACATTTAAAGATTGTGAGCGCCTGTTGCCTCGTGTGGCCGCAATGGGTTTTGATACCTTATACTTTCCGCCCATACATCCCATAGGCGAAGTAAACCGAAAGGGCCGAAACAATGCTACAAATGCCGAGCCCGGTGACAGCGGGGTGCCGTGGGGGATAGGTTCTAAACACGGCGGGCACAAGGCTATACATCCTGAGCTGGGTACCGAACAGGATTTTAAAAACCTGATCGATCACGCCCAAAGCCTCGGAATAGAGGTCGCAATGGACCTCGCTTTTCAGGCTGCACCAGATCATCCTTATCTGACCGAGCATCCATCCTGGTTTAAAAAACGTCCTGATGGCACCATGCAGTATGCCGAAAATCCACCTAAAAAGTATCAGGACATTGTAAATTTTTACTGGGAGTCTGACGATTATAAATCCCTGTGGGAAGAATTACTGAGTGTGGCTTTGCACTGGATAAAAATGGGAATCAAGATTTTTAGAGTTGATAATCCACACACCAAACCTTTCTATTTCTGGAACTGGTTTATTGCCGAAATCAAAAAAGATCATCCGGATGTATTGTTTTTGGCAGAAGCCTTTTCGCGCCCAAAAATCATGCAGCAACTGGCGAAACAAGGTTATAGCCAATCGTACACGTATTTTACATGGAGAACCAGTAAGCAGGAACTTACAGAATATATGACCGAGCTTACGCAGACCAAACAAAAAGAATACTACCGTCCCAATTTCTGGCCTAATACTCCAGACATCAATCCCTGGCACTTACAGGGAGCAAACGAGGCACAGCATTTAATTCGCTATGCTTTAGCGGCCACATTAAGCTCTAATATTGGTCTTTACGGGCCGGTATACGAGTTTATGGAAAGTGATCCTGTGCCGGGCAAAGAAGAGTATATGAATTCTGAAAAGTACCAGATACGCCACTGGGACTGGAATACCGATAATAAACTCATTCGCCTTATCAGCAAAATAAATGCGGTGCGCAAGCAGCACGGCGCCTTGCAACAGACTAATAATATTCGTTTTTGTGAGCTTCACAATGAGGGGCTTATGGCGTACTATAAATGGGATGAGCGTACTCACAGCGAGATGTTGATTGTGGTGAGTCTGGATCCCTACTACAAGCAGGCTGGAAACCTGAGATTGCCCTATGAATTGATGAAGCTGGCACCCGGATCTGAAATCACACTCAAAGATGTGATAACCGATAGTACGTATACCTGGAACGAAGAATGGAATTATGTGGAACTACACCCTACGCTGCCCTTCCATATTTTTCAGATTTATAAGTAAGCAGGCTCCTGAAAAACAAAACTAACTGATCAAAACCAACAATCATGGCCGAGGATGAACAAATAGACGGCAGACTCGATTTTAAATACGAGTCCCGCTGGGAAGACTTACTGGAAAATGAACGCTTTAAAAAAGAGCTTTGTAATGATATTTTACAGCCTTACATCCTGCAACAGCGTTGGTATGGGGGCAAAGCCAGCGCTTTAAAATATCTGGAAATTATAGACAGTTTTCCTATTGAAGATACAAACGACCGGTTTTATGGGATTGTCTTAGAGGTGAATTTTCAGGAGGCTTTTGTGCAGAATTATTTTTTGCCGATTGCTTTTATAGAAGATCAGTCTATTGTTGATGATAAGATTATTGCACGTTTGAGACTGGAAGGGCGAAGCGGATTTTTAGTTGATGCATTGTTGTTGGAATCCTTTCGCCGGCAAATCTTTCTCAAGATTTTAGAAGGTGAAAAGTACCGGTATAAGGAAATTGCGTATCGTCGTGGACGGTCCAATACTATGTCGGGCTACGAAAGCAGCAAGCTGATGGGCGTTGAGCAGAGCAATACCTCTATCATCTACAACAACACGGCGATATTGAAAATTTTCAGAAGGGTGTATGTTGATGAAAATCCCGATTATGAGATCAGTAAGTATCTTACTATGAAAGGTCATTTCAGCAATACTCCAAAATACCTTGGCAGTATTACGCTAAAGTTTAGTGATAAAAATGTGATTACTTTGGGGCTTATGCAGGAGTTGATTCCCAATCAGGGGGACGCCTGGGAATACTTTACCCACAATCTCAAACTTATTTTTAAGCAGTTATCAGATCAAAAGCCAAAACTGGAAACGTTAAGGCCTACCAAATACCTGGAACAACTTGCGGTGACCGATGTTTCTTCGACCGTGCTTTCCTGGTGCCCGCTAAGTTTTTTTGAAGATGTTTCCAATTTAGCTTTGCGTACGGCCCAAATGCACATTGGTCTGGGGCAGGAACGCATCAATACGGCATTTACTCCACAGGCTTTTGGCAATGATTATTCCGTATGGCTTAAGAACCGGCTGATTTATCAGTTTGAAAACCGAATCAATCTGGTTGAAAATAACCTGCACAAACTGGACGGTCTTCAATTGGAACTGGCAAATGAATTTTTGAGCAGTAAAAAAATTATTCGCAAGCAGCTGCTTGATTTTGATGAAGATAAGCTAAAAAGCGAGCGATTGCGTATACATGGCGATTATCATTTGGGGCAGGTGTTAGTAAATAACCGTGATTTTTACATCATTGATTTTGAAGGCGAACCCGAGAGTACCATCCGCGACCGTAAGGTAAAACAACCACCTATTAAAGATGTGGCCGGTATGTTCAGATCGTTTAACTATGCCATTTATGCCACCATTTTTAATAATCATGAAGAATACGATTATGAACTCGATGAACTCTTTGAGATAGCCGAGGTCCTGTACAGCAACATCGTAGGCGTATTTTTACGCACCTATATTCAGGAGGTACAAATGGCCAATCTAAACATAGGTTATATTAAAGAAATTGAATTTTTACTACAATATTGTCTGCTTGAAAAGGCAGTTTATGAACTGGGATATGAGCTAAATGCCAGACCCCGATGGGCAATAATCCCTTTAAAAGGAATCTCCAACATACTTAACCAAATAAAAAATGAGTAACGTACACGCATACAGTTTATTTACAAATTTTGATATTGAACTTTTCAGAGCAGGAAAGCATTTCCGGCTTTATGAAAAATTAGGTTCTCATCCCATGACCGTAGATGGGAAGAAGGGAACCTATTTTGCAGTCTGGGCTCCCAGTGCCAAATCGGTTTCCGTAGTGGGAGATTTTAATTACTGGCTTGAAGGGGATCATAAACTTCAGGTGCGCTGGGATGGCAGTGGGATCTGGGAAGGATTTATTCCAGATGTAGGTCACGGTACCATTTATAAGTATAAAATACAATCCCATCACAATGATGTAAAAACTGAAAAAGCCGACCCCTATGCCCGCCGTGCCGAGCATCCGCCGAAAACCGCTTCTGTAGTTTATGACACCAAATACAAATGGAAAGACAGTAAGTGGATGAAAAGCCGCGCCAAGCATAATGCGCTGGATGCTCCATTTTCGGTTTATGAAGTGCATTTGGGTTCCTGGAGAAAAACCGGAGATGAAAACCGAAGCCTGAGTTATACCGAAATGGCCGATGAGCTGGTTAGTTACGTTAAGAAGATGGAGTTTACTCATGTGGAATTTATGCCCATTATGGAATATCCGTACGATCCCAGTTGGGGATATCAGCTCACGGGATATTTTGCGCCCACGTCGCGTTTTGGGTATCCTGAAGAACTGATGCTGCTGGTCGATAAATTTCACCAGGCAGGCATCGGGGTGATTCTAGATTGGGTGCCCTCACATTTTCCGGAAGATGCACATGGTTTAGGAAACTTTGACGGCTCGCATCTTTATGAGCACCCCGACCCCCGAAAAGGATGGCATCCAGACTGGAAATCACTCATTTTCAATTACGGACGGAATGAAGTACGTGCGTTCTTAATCAGTAATGCCTTGTTTTGGCTCGATCAGTACCACATTGACGGATTACGGGTTGATGCCGTGGCTTCTATGCTTTATCTGGATTATTCGCGCGAAGACGGGGAATGGGAGCCTAATCAATATGGAGGCCGTGAAAACCTGGAAGCTATCTCTTTTCTCGAAGAATTGAATGTGACCGTTTTTAAAAATTATCCGGATGTGCAGACCATTGCGGAAGAGTCAACCAGCTACAGTGGTGTTTCTAAACCCGTTTATCTGGGTGGTTTAGGCTTTGGTATGAAGTGGATGATGGGCTGGATGCACGATACACTTGAATATTTCAAAAAGGAACCAGTTTATCGTCAATACCATCAGAATGATATAACCTTTAGTATGACTTATGCATTTTCTGAGAATTTTATGCTGCCCTTATCTCACGATGAGGTGGTGTACGGAAAGCGCTCGCTTTTTGACCGTATGCCGGGTACCGAATGGCAGCGTTTTGCAAACCTGAGATTGATGTTTGGCTATATGTTTACCCATCCCGGAACCAATTTGATTTTTCAGGGAGGGGAAATTGCACAAAGTTCGGAATGGAATTTTCAGCAAAGTCTGGACTGGCATTTATTAAAATACGATTATCACAAGGGCGTTCAGGCTTGCGTAACCGATTTAAATAAACTTTATAAATCCTTCCCGGCTCTTTACCAAAAGCAATTTAGCAAAGAGGGCTTTGAATGGATTGAATGGTCAGATTCAGAAAACAGCGTGCTTTCGTATCTGCGAAAGGGTCACAAACCTGAAGAGTCGCTTTTGGTTATTTGTAACTTTACCCCAATACCACGAGAAAACTATCGCGTGGGTATTCCTGATGCATTTTTTAAAGCAAAATCCCATTTAACTGAGGTTCTTAATACGAATAAGAAAGAATATGGTGGTAGCGGGGATTATCTGGCAGGAAAACTTGCTGTAGAAGAAACCCCATGGAATTCAAGGCAGAATAGTATAAAACTTGATTTGGCACCACTGGCAACCATGGTTTTTGCTTTAGCTGAAAAATAGAACAGGCAGGAGATACTAAAGAGGTTTAAAAGCCTCTTTAGTATTTAAAATCTCATGATCGTGGCTTAATTGGTTAGTGATCAGCAAATTTGTTATTAGATCGTTGATATCTTTTTCATTTCAATCCCTAATAATAGGGTTAAACGTGTAATTTAGACCCACCCTTTAAAAGTAGAATGTAGTCCCAGATTGCCCAACAACCTTTTATTAGAATATTCATTCTAATTAATAAAACTCGTTTTAGACTATTTAGACATTACGTAATCCCTAACGTATGATTATAAATACCGAATTAGAACAAAAAGGATATCAGTTTCCCAACGCAGTTAAAAGCATTCGGCAGGAAGTTGATAAACTCTATTTTACCACTGAAAATAATGTGATTCTTGAGCTTACGGTTTTACGCGATAGCGTGATTCGCTTTCGTTTTGGAACACGTGGTATTCTTGAAGATGATTTCTCCTACGCCATAGATCCTGAAAACTATACAGGTTACAACCATTTAGAAGTTAGTGAGAATAAAAACTTCTATATCGTTACGACGGCCAAGCTTATCATTAAGATTGAAAAAATCAGTCTTCAGACCAAAATTCTGGATACGGAAGGCCATCTCATCAACGAAGATGAATTGGGTTTTCATTATGAAGAAAGTTTTCCGCTGGGCGGAAACATCGTTAAAATGAATAAACGATCTTATCCGGGAGAAGCATTTTATGGCCTGGGCGATAAACCGGTACACCTCAATTTGCGAGGAAAGCGCTTTTCCAATTGGGCTACAGATTCCTATGCTTTTGGGAAAGATACAGACCCCATCTACAAGACTGTGCCCTTTTACATCGGTCTGAAGGATAAAAAAGCGTACGGCATATTTTACGACAATACATTTAAATCGTCATTCGATTTTTGTCAGGACCGGCTTGATGTTACCAGCTTTTGGGCTCCCGGTGGCGAAATGAATTATTATTTTATTTACGGGCCAGAGATGGGCGAGGTGGTGCAAAGCTATACCCATCTTACCGGTAAACCCGAGCTTCCTCCGCTCTGGACCCTGGGCTTTCAGCAATGCAAATGGAGCTACTATCCCGAAAGTACAGTTAAAGAAATCACCCGGAAATTCAGGGAATTGAGAATACCCTGTGATGGGATTTACCTGGATATTGACTATATGGATGGTTTTCGGTGTTTTACCTGGAACAAAGACTATTTTCCAGATCCGAAACGCATGGTGCGCGAATTGCTTCAGGATGGTTTTAAAACCATTGTTATCATTGATCCCGGTATCAAAATCGATCAGGACTACTGGGTTTATAAAGAAGCCCTGGAACATAATTATTTTTGTAAACGCGCTGACGGACCGGATATGATTGGGAAGGTCTGGCCGGGAGAGTGCGCCTTCCCAGACTATACCAATCCTGAAGTGCGTGAGTGGTGGGCCGGTCTTTTTAAAGAACTGGTTGCAGACATTGGCGTGCGCGGAGTCTGGAATGATATGAATGAACCGGCAGTGATGGAAGTACCCGGTAAAACTTTCCCTGATGATGTGCGACACGATTATGACGGGCATCCCTGCAGCCATCGGAAAGCACACAATATTTACGGCACTCAGATGGCGAGGGCAACTTATGAAGGCGTAAAAAAATACGTGTTTCCAAAGAGACCTTTGGTCATTACGCGCAGCGCCTATAGTGGTGCTCAGCGGTACACCTCGTCCTGGACCGGGGATAATGTAGCAACCTGGGAACATTTATGGATAGCAAATAATCAAGTACAACGTATGTGCCTGGGAGGGATGTCATTTACCGGTACAGATATTGGCGGTTTTGCCGAGCAACCTACCGGTGAACTCTTTGTAAGGTGGATTCAGCTGGGAGTATTTCACCCCTTTTGCAGGGTTCACTCTTCAGGGCATCACGGCGATCAGGAGCCCTGGTCATTTGATGATGAAATTACAGATATCACCCGCAAATTTATAGAATTACGCTACACCTTGTTGCCCTATCTATACACTGCTTTTTACGAGTATGCTACAGAAGGAGTACCCATGCTTAAGCCCCTGGTTTATTTTGATCAGGACGATCCGCATACGCACTATCGTTGTGACGAGTTTATCTTTGGCAACAATATACTGGTGTGTCCTATTTTAGAACCCAATTCTAAAGGTCGGCGTATGTACCTGGCCAGAGGTCGCTGGTATAATTTCTGGACTGAAGAAGCACTCGAAGGAGGTCGCGAGCTTTGGGTAGATGCAGACATAGATCAGATTCCTATGTTTGTACAGGAAGGCGCCATCATACCCAGATATCCGGTGCAGCAGTATGTGGGAGAGCGTAATATAGACGAATTAAAACTCGATGTTTATTATGCGCAGAATGTATTGGACTCACAGGTGTATGAAGATGCAAACGACGGGTACGATTATAAAAAAGGGCGTTATAGTTTACGCAATTTTAAACTTAGGGGTAAAGCCTCAGATATCACCATTCAGCAGCATAAAGGCGGTAATTTTGAAACCGAATACAAAATCATCAAGCTGCACCTCATAGGTTTACCATTCCGTATAAAGAAAATAAAAGTTGACAATGTATCCTACGATTTAAATAATCTGGATAAGGAGGATAAATTTTTAAAACTGCCGGAAGATTTTTCGGTGGTTCAGATTATAGGATAATTTTCACAAGTATTATTAAATTTTAGCTAATTGTTAAAACACGGGCTGTTAGAATTTGTAATTTCAGTCTGTTAAATTTAAACCGATACCATGAAACTAAAACAACTTTTAGTCGCTTTGATAACGCTTACAGTGTTTGTAGGCTGTAAGACCAGTCCGTTTACAGGAAAGCAAACGTTTAATGCCTACAGCAACGAGCAAATTTTCCCCACCTCTTTTCAGCAATACAATCAGTTTTTGTCTGAAAATACGGTAGTGCGAGGCACCGCCGAAGCTGCCGAGGTAAAACGTGTGGGCGATCGCATAGCCGTTGCTGCAGAACGCTATATGACTGCTTTAGGTTACCCAAATTACCTAGACGATTATAAATGGGAATACAATCTTATTAAAGATGATGCCGTTAATGCATTTTGTATGCCTGGGGGCAAAATCGTGGTTTTTACCGGTTTATTACCGGTAGCCCAGACTGAAGCCGGCCTGGCTATGGTTATGGGGCACGAACTTGCGCACGCAATGGCAAATCACGGTGCACAGCGTATGACGGCTTCGTCCGCACAGAGCATAGGAGCGGTTGCCGGATCAGTTCTTATAGGAAATGACCCTCAAAAGCAACAGATTTTTAATCAGGCTTATGGCCTGGGAACTACCACGCTTGGAATGCTTCCCTTTAGCAGAAGTCATGAGAATCAGGCAGATGAGATAGGAACTATTATTGCGGCAATTGCCGGATATGATCCGTATGAAGCTATCAATTTGTGGGAACGTATGCGTGCTGCTTCCGGAGGACAGGCACCACCGGAGTTCTTAAGTACACACCCTTCAGCAGATACACGAATAGCACGTCTCAAAGAAATTGCGCCACGTGCAGTAGCAGAGGCTAAAAAATTTGGTGTTAATCCCACGCGGGAGTAATAAGCCTCAATAAAAAGTAGTAGAAAAGCCGTTTCCATTGAAGCGGCTTTCTTATTTTAGGCCTTTCTTAAATAGAACGTTCTGCTAATGGAAGCCTTACCCAAAGGAAGTAAAAAATTACTTAACGCCTGGGCCTTTTACGACTGGGCAAATTCAGTCTACAGCCTGGTGATTGCCTCGGCTATTTTCCCCATTTTTTATGGGGCCATAACCATACAGCGCGATGATGCCGGAACTAAAATAAATGATACCATAACTTTTTTGGGTCGGGATTTTAATAACGATACCCTGATAAGTTATGTAACAGCAGCAGCATTCCTGATGGTTTCATTTTTAAGTCCGCTTTTGAGCGGAATAGCAGATTATATAGGGAATAAGAAATTCTTTATGCAGTTTTTCTGTTATCTGGGTGCACTTTCATGTATAGGCCTATACTGGTTTAACACTGATTTTCTGTGGTTTGGCTTGCTGTGTTATTTTCTGGCTTTGATTGGTTTTTGGGGAAGCCTGGTGTTTTACAATTCCTATTTACCGGATATCGCTTATCCCGATCAGCAGGATCACATCAGTGCCAAAGGATATTCCCTGGGCTATTTCGGAAGTGTTATTCTATTAGTTATTTGTCTGGCTATGATTTTGGGGCATAAGGTTTTTGGCTTTGAAAATGAGGATTTTCCCACCCGGTTTTCATTTGTCCTCACCGGTTTATGGTGGATCGGTTTTAGCCAATACACGTATTATTACCTTCCGAAAGGCAATAAAAAGGAAAAACTAACGCAAGACGTTCTGTTTAACGGTTTTAAAGAGCTGAAGAAAATCTGGAAAAAACTCAAGTACGACAAGCCTATGCGCACTTATCTGAGTGCATTTTTTGTTTACAGTATGGCCGTACAAACCATAATGCTCATTGCAACCTATTTTGGGATCGAAGAATTAGACTGGGGGGAAACCGACAGTACAACCGGTCTCGTCGTGAGTATTTTACTTATTCAGCTGGTAGCCATCCTGGGTGCATGGCTTACTTCCAAAGCTTCTGCCCGCTTTGGAAATATACCTACACTCATTGTGATTAACGTAATTTGGATTGGGATTTGTGTCTATGCCTATTTCATCATTACTCCACTTCAGTTTTATGTGACAGCAGCGTTTGTAGGTTTGGTCATGGGAGGTATTCAGTCTTTATCACGCTCTACCTATTCAAAATTGATTCCGGAAGGGGAGCAGGATACTGCTTCCTACTTCAGCTTTTACGACGTTTCAGAAAAAATAGGAATAGTAATCGGTATGTCTACGTATGGTTATATAGCGGAGCAAACCAGCATTCGCTATGCGATTCTGTTCTTTATAGCCTTCTTTGCAGTTGGCGTGCTTTTACTCTTTTTCGTGCCCCGAAAGCGGATCACAGAACACGCCTGAATATTCCTTGAATTGAAAACAGAAAAGGCTGCCTTGTGCAAGACAGCCTTTTAAGGGATGTGTTAAATATTTTAGTTGCTCACGCTACCAGAGCCCACGACTTTGGAATCGATTTTTTGAGGCTTACCGGTATATCTGATATCACCGCTCCCGGCAACATTGGCTTTTAGAGTACCTCCCTCGCAATTGAGATTGATATCTCCCGATCCTGAAACCCTGGCGGTTACATCCTTGCTTTTAAGATCGGAAGCATCCAGATCGCCACTGCCTGCGACTTCCAGTTCGGTCTCCTGCGCACTGCCCTTGACTACCAAATCTCCTGAACCGGCAAGCGATGCCCTTACCTCCTGAGCATTTATTTCAAGAACCATGTCTCCGCTTCCGGCTAGAGCACATCTAAAACTTTGTGCATTGATGGCATCTTTAGTCATCACATCGCCAGAGCCTGCCAGGCTCACTTTTTCGATATCTTTAAAAGGAACAGTGATCACAATACCCTTATTTCTGGAGGTACGCAAGCTGTACCCGTCTTTGGTATGTATTTTAAGTTTATCACCATTCACTTCGGTGATGATATATTCCTGAAGATTTTCTTCAGCTTCTACAGAAATAGAACCTTCTGCTCCTGCAACCAGATACACATCAAAGCTGCCGGACACATCCACCTCGTCATAATTACCTATCTGGCGCTCCCGGGTAACCTGATTGCCGTTACCTTCTATCTTTTTTCCGCCCCACCATTGGGCCTGAGCGAAAGTTGCGGTAAGCGCTAATACTATAAATGCTATTTGTTTTTTCATATTGATTGATTTTAGTTAATTGATTTTATAAAGGGAAACACCCCCGTATTCTGAAGTAATACTTAAATTATTTGACGCCGATTTTGAACCGTGATAACCTTCGTAATACTTACTAAATGATTCCACCTGCTTGCGGGAAAATTCTAAATCATCTTCTCCTTTAAGGCTGGCATAACTGAGTTTAATTGTAAAGTTGAAGTTATACGCGCTGTTGTAACCTACCTTAACGCTGGCATAGTCTGTATTGATGCGCACATTGCCTGCTTTAGCGGTTAATTCATCAATACGCACCGAACCGTAATCTAAATTGAGCGACAGGTTGCCTGAGGCCTTGCCAATTTCTACTCCTAAATAATCAGAGCTTCCTTCTATATTACCCGCATCATCAATATGGATACTGCCGTAGTCACAATTGTAAAGCAGTTTAGTTATCTCGCCGAAGTTGGACTTCGTATAATCTGCATTCAAGACTACATTCTGGGATTTTTCCAGATTGAAGCTGCTGTAATCTGCGCTTATCTTCCCACTTTTCATATAGGCGATGCGCGTATTGTTAGTGTAATCAAAGCGCAGTTCGTTATTGTCGGCCATTAATTCCCCGAGGTCCATATGGCCGTAATCGCAGGAAATTTTAGCCACGCCTTTAAGCCTGTCTAATGAAATCCCGCCATAATCATTACTGATATCGATAGTGTTTGTAAGCGGTACCCGTATTTTATAATTGATTTCCATCTTGACATTATCGTTGCCGTTGATCCAGCTGCTCCACCAGGAGCTGCTGCTTTCTTTGATTTTGGTACGTGCCGAAACCATACTCGCATCAGCCTCAAAACTTACATCGATCTCTTCCAGTTTTTTAATCACTTTTTCTTCATCATTCCCATTTGTACGTACAATGACTTCAATAGTCACCTTATTTTGATCCCAGGCGATTAAATCAACGTTGCCATAGCTGTTATTAATTTTGAGCAGCGCATCGGCGTTGACGGTATATTCTTTAGTGATTTTCTTTTCTTTAGTGTACCGTCCTTTGAAACTTCCGGGATCGGTGCCCGCCACTGCCAGAACCGGCACCAGCATTATAAATAGTATGATTTTAGAGTAATGCATCTTCATAATTTTTTGTAGTATTAAGTTTTTTGATTGATTCGATTTTTTCTAAAACGGTAGTCAAAAGATCAATTCTTGCCTGAAAGTTTGATATCATCGCATAAATTACCCGTTTGTCTTCGCCACTCGTTTTAAGGTCTTCTGCCATTTTTTGATAGTCTTTTTCCAGAATTTCCAGTTGAATTAGGGCATCATCTACGAGTTTTTGCGTTTCGGGGGTGCGTGCCTCGTTGATGTTATACAATTCCTGCTCAATGGCCTGGGTAAAGAAATCCTTGGTTTTGGCCATTTCGGGAGAAACAGCTGCCAGATCTGTAGGTTTTTCTTTGGCTATTCCCAAGTAGCCCATAAATACTAACAGCACCACCGCAGCCGAAGAAACCAGGGGCTTCCACCAATCTAAGTGTTTCAACCTTTTTGGTTTTTGCTGCTGGCTGTGTAGTTTTTCTAAAAAGCGTGACTCGTGACCCTGATGAGGTTCTGCGATATCAAAACAATCGCGCTGCTCTTTAAACCAGTCTTCCAAATTTGTTTTCATCGTTTTTCTTTTTCAAGCGATTGCCTCGCTTAATTTTTTTCGTAAACTTTCTTTCGCGCGGGAAACGGTCGTCCGGCAATTGGCATAACTTATTCCCAGTATTTCGCTCATTTCTTCATAGTCATAACCTTCAATAAGATTTAAGGTAAGTGCTACCCGATAATTCTCTTTCAGTTGTTCTATGGTGTTTAAAACACGCTTTATTTCCAGGCTTTGCGTATCGCACTCGGTGATTCCGGTATCATCTTCCATTTTATAAAGCTTGTCTTCCAGATCATCTTCTTTAAGTCTTATCCGTTTGTTATAACTGCTGATGCTGTTATTGACCACGATGCGTTTAAGCCAGCTTCCAAAGGTTGCGTCTCCAGCATAGCTATCGAGCTTGGTAAACGCGCTTAAGAAGGACTCCTGCATCACATCCTCAGCCTCAGCAGAATCTTTGACGATACGCAAAGCGGTGTTGAACATGGCTTTGTAATACCGTTTATAGACTTCTAACTGTGCCTTTGGATTACCGTCTTTGCAGAGCGAAAGCAGTAATTCTATTTCGTAGTTAGTTGTATTCAATGGGTTAGTGCTTCAGTATAAAGATACGTGCAACACACTGTTGTTACACTTTTGAGAAAGTTTTTATATGCAGGCTGGCATAACAATTGAAATATAGGGAAAGGAAAGAGCCCTAAACTCCTGTGAATAGTGATTATGAGGGCTTTGAAAAGAATTTAAAAAATAATGCACGGAAGCACCTTTTTTATTTTGGTGACAAAGTGTCAAATAAAGCTATGGCTAATACAAAATTTACAAATCTTGACAATCTGTCATTACAGGACTTTGAAGGCGATGCTGAGTTGATCCCATTGATGACGCCCGAAGATGAAGATGAAATAAACCGGGAAGAATTACCCCAAACCCTTCCCATACTACCTTTACGAAATACCGTGCTTTTTCCGGGGGTTGTAATTCCTATTACGGCCGGTCGCGATATGTCTATAGATCTGATTAATGAGTCAAATAAAGGCTCTAAGATCATTGGTGTGGTTTCTCAGAAGGATGAGAAAGTTGAAAATCCCGGTGCAGAAGATATCAATGCTACGGGAGTGGTAGCACGTATTTTACGTGTTTTAAAAATGCCTGACGGAAATGTAACGGTTATTATTCAGGGTAAAAAGCGTTTCAATATTGCAGAGGTGATTACCGAGAAACCTTATCTCGTAGCCACGGTACGTGAGGTCTCGGAAACACGCCCGGAGCCCGATAGTGTCGAATTCAAAGCAATTATTGATTCGATTAAGGATCAGGCGCTGCAAATCATAAAGCAATCTCCCAATATTCCCAGCGAAGCGGGGTTTGCCATCAAAAATATTGAAAGCGATTCGTTTCTCATCAATTTTGTGAGTTCTAATATGAACCTTACCGTTGAAGAAAAGCAGAAACTGCTTGAGATTAACGATCTTCAGGAACGTGCCTTACAAACGCTGCGTCATATGAATACCGAAATGCAAAAGCTGGAGCTGAAAAATGATATTCAGAGTCGCGTGCACAATGATATGAGCCAGCAGCAGCGCGAATATTTCTTACATCAACAGATGAAGACCATTCAGGAAGAACTGGGTGGGGTTTCTCAGGAAGATGAGCTTGAAGAAATGCGCCAACGGGCCAAAAAGAAAAAATGGGATGAGAAAGTAAGCAAACATTTTGACAAAGAATTGTCTAAAATGCAGCGCATGAATCCACAGGTAGCGGAATATAGCATTCAGCGCAATTACCTGGATTTATTTTTAGACCTGCCCTGGAATGCATTCAGCAAAGATAAGTTTGACTTAAAGCGAGCCAAGAAAATATTAGATCGGGACCATTATGGGCTCGATGATGTAAAAAAACGAATCATCGAATATTTGGCGGTTTTAAAGCTGCGCAATGATATGAAATCGCCCATATTGTGTCTGTACGGACCTCCGGGTGTAGGTAAAACTTCTTTAGGCAAGTCTATTGCTGAAGCTCTGGGGCGCGAGTATGTGCGTATGAGTCTGGGCGGTTTGCGTGATGAAGCAGAAATCCGTGGGCACCGCAAAACCTATATCGGTGCAATGCCCGGTAGAATCCTTCAGAACCTGAAGAAAGCAGGTACCAGCAATCCGGTTTTTGTTTTGGACGAAATTGATAAGCTGAGCAACAGCAATCAGGGAGATCCTTCTTCCGCATTACTGGAAGTCTTAGACCCTGAACAAAATGCTGATTTTCACGATAATTTCCTGGAGTTAGGTTTTGACCTTTCCAAAGTTATGTTTATCGCAACGGCTAACAATTTGGGAACCATTCAGCCTGCATTGCGCGACCGTATGGAAATCATCAACGTAACCGGCTATACCATTGAAGAGAAAGTGGAAATAGGTAAGCGCCACCTGTTACCTAAACAATTAAAAGAACACGGGGTAAAAGCCGATCAGCTTAAAATAGGTAAGCCGCAACTGGAGAAAATTGTTGAAGGATATACCCGCGAGTCGGGCGTACGTGGTCTGGAGAAGCAAATTGCAAAAATGGTGCGTTATGCGGCCAAAAATATTGCGATGGAAGAGGAGTATAAAGTGAAAGTAGATGCGGAAACGGTGGTAGATGTTTTAGGTTCACCCAAACTTGAGCGCAACAAGTATGAAAATAACGATGTTGCCGGTGTGGTTACCGGTCTGGCATGGACGCAGGTAGGTGGTGATATATTGTTCATCGAATCTATTCTTTCTAAAGGGAAGGGAAACCTTACTGTTACGGGAAATCTCGGGAAAGTGATGAAAGAAAGTGCCACGCTGGCAATGGAATACATTAAGTCTAATGCAGAACTTTTAGATCTAGATACCTCTGTATTTGAGAAATACAATGTGCACATTCACGTCCCGGAAGGTGCTACTCCTAAGGATGGCCCCAGCGCCGGTATAACGATGTTAACTTCTTTAGTTTCTTTATTTACACAGCGTAAGGTCAAGAAAAATATAGCGATGACCGGTGAGATTACCCTGCGCGGAAAAGTTCTTCCCGTAGGTGGAATTAAGGAAAAAATTCTTGCCGCCAAGCGAGCACACATTAAAGAAATAATTCTGTGTGCCGAAAATCAACGCGACATCAAGGAAATTAATGAGGATTACCTGAAAGGGCTTAGTTTTCACTATGTAAATGATATGAGCGAGGTGCTTAATCTCGCACTTACCAAAGAAAAGGTGAAAAATGCCAAGACACTTTAGTCTTTCAGGCAGATACTGAAAAACCCGCAGACTTCAGGTTTGCGGGTTTTTTAATGCCCTGAAAATAAAGTATCATTGTAAGCCGTTAAAACGGAATGCCATCCCACTGCTATGTTGAAATCGCTTGTATGCCTTGCTTTAGTATTCGTTTGTGCCCCGAATTTGAAGGCACAGTTAGGGGGTCGGGATACCTATCAATTTCTCAATTTGGTTTCTTCACCCAAACAGGCAGCATTGGGCGGCAAATTACTCACCGATTACAGTTACGATCCCGCTTTGGCACTTTTTAACCCTGCAGTTATTAATGCTGAAATGGACAATCAGTTTGCTATAAATTACGTCAATTATCTGGCAGATGTCAATTA
>CAYNMH010000022.1:17445-26121 GCA_964398145.1 uncultured Flavimarina sp.
GGTACACAGTTTACTGCCTACGATGTGACGTATGAATCGCTTCCCCTTGAGGTAGATTTAGGCATTTCCCAGAAATTAGAACATGTGCCGCTGCGCTGGCATTTCACTTTAGAAAACGTTCAAAACTGGAATCTGTCTTTTGAAAATCCGTCGCGGGCAACCAGCGATCTCAATGGGAACACCACTCCGGAAAAGATCAATTTTCTGGACGAGGCACTGCGGCATATGATTTTTGGAGCGGAATTATTTCCAGATAAAGGATTTAATATCAGGCTGGGCTACAGTGTGCGTCGCGGCGAAGAATTGCGTATAGCAGATCAGCGGAGTTTTGCCGGTTTGAGTGCCGGTTTTTCTGTGAAGTTTAATAAATTGCGGCTGAGCTATAGCTACGCCCGATACAACAGCGCCGCAAGTTCCGGCTTTTTTGGATTAAACCTTGACCTTAATTAGGTTTTCCGTTTAATTTAGGAAAAGCAGTGTCTAAAACTAAATCCTATTGAAAAAGATCACAATCGCCATTGATGGGTATTCTTCCACCGGAAAGAGTACCGTTGCAAAAATGCTGGCTAAAGAACTGAATTACGTATATGTAGATACAGGGGCGATGTACCGTGCTGTGACGTTGTATGCGATGCGAAAACTTTTTATAAGAGAAGGCTATTTTGATAAAGAAGCATTGATACGTCATCTTTTTATGATCAATGTAAGGTTTGCAGTCACTGGTGAAACCGGTCAGGCTGAAGTTTTGCTCAATAGTGAAAATGTGGAACGGGAGATACGCACGCTGGAAGTTTCCAATTTTGTGAGCCAGGTTGCCGCGGTTCCCGAAGTACGCAAGTTACTTGTTAAGCAGCAGCACGAGATGGGCAAGGAAAAAGGTATTGTGATGGATGGCAGGGACATTGGTACTGTGGTTTTTCCCGATGCAGAACTCAAAGTTTTTATGACTGCCTCGGCTGAAGAACGCGCACGTCGCCGTTTTGAAGAACTTCAGGCTAAAGGGGAAGAGGTAACCTATGAGGCAGTGCTCGAAAATGTGCAAAAGCGAGATAAACTGGATACCACCCGTGAAGATTCCCCTTTAAAACAAGCGGAAGATGCAATCCTGCTAGATAATACGCATACCAATATCGAAGATCAATTTCACATTTTACTTCAACTGGCCAAAGACCGCATATACGGGAGATGTTAGGTCTCATTTTATGCGATTTCCACTTACGCTATGAAAGCTACTCAACTCAGTAAATCCCTGCTGTACCTAATGGCTGTGGGTGCAGGTCTGGTCGTTGCGAATAACTATTACAATCAGCCGCTGCTTAATTTGATAGCCAAAACATTTGATGTTACCGAAGCTCAGGCGAGTAATATACCCCTTGCAACGCAATTGGGTTATGCTTTCGGGTTGCTGTTCATCATTCCGCTGGGCGATAAATTTTCAAGAAGAAAAATAATTTTGATTGATTTTATCGCGATTGTTGCGGCATTGCTGGTTACTGCTGCAGCACCGTCTCTTTTAATACTTACAATTTCCAGTTTTTGCGTAGGCTTTGCATCGGTTGTGCCCCAACTTTTTGTACCTATGGCGGCCCAGTTGGCGCGTGATGAAAATCGGGGTAAGGCCATCGGAATTGTAATGAGCGGCTTGCTAATAGGGATTCTGGGTAGCAGGTTTGTCAGTGGTATGATAGGAGCATATTATGGTTGGCGTTTGATGTATGTTCTGGCGGCCGGGATAATGATTGTTTACGCAGGTATTCTCTATTTTAAATTGCCCGATGTCGCGACAGATTTTAAAGGAAGTTATACTCAATTGATGCGCTCACTGGTTGATATTGTAAAAAATAAACCAGAGGTGCGTATTGCAGCTGTGCGAGGTGGGCTGGGCTTTGCAGGATTTAGCGCGTTCTGGACGACTCTGGTTTTTTTGATGGAAAATAACTTTGGTTACGGAAGTGGTGCTGCAGGACTATTTGGGGTTCTGGGAATTGTAGGAGCTCTGGGGGCAACATTATCAGGAAAGCTGAACGACAAATATCCGGCGCAAACCTTGATTTATCTATTTACCGCAGTCCTAATTCTTTCCTGGATCGTTTTTGAATTTTCCGGAAATTCCATTTTTGGACTTGTTCTAGCGGTATTGCTGGTTGATTTTGGTTTACAAAGTTTGCACGTGACCAATCAAAATATCATTTTTAATAAAAATCCTGATGCGCGTAATCGGGTCAATACAATTTATATGGTGGGTTATTTTCTGGGTGGTGCGTTAGGTACCGTAGCCGGAGCTTATGCCTGGCAGCATTTTCAATGGAAAGGTGTAGCTACCACAGGACTTGTGTTTTCGGTACTTATTCTGGTTTTTCAGTATATAAATGAACGAAAAACCTTCTGAATGCTAATATTTCTATAAATAATAATCAAAATATACTTGTAAAAAATATAAGGGCTTAATTTTGTTGCTATTGGGTATTAGCGGAAGCTTTCGCACTGAATAGAATTATGCGTGTTTTGTTAACAAGGGCATACAGTCAACTTCAAATAATATAAAGCCTAATGATTTGTCGAAGCCTCCCCTTAAGGAGGCTTTTTTTTTTGCAATGCTAAAATATGCCTAAGAACCACTTAAGGCTTTGCCAATTGAAGCTTTGTTGCTGTAATTCTTTTTTAAATTTAAAATAATATCTGGTCATTTCGTAATTGGACAAGTCGTCCTCCCAACAACAAAAAAAGCTAAAAAAGAATTATTATGAGTACAGTAACCGCAGAAAAACCAATTGCTAAAAAAACAGCTTCAGACGATTCCGTTTTAAAAACAATTAATCCCGCAACGGGAAAAGAACTTAAGCGTTATAAATTAATGTCTGATGCCGAAGTTAAGGATGCCATTGAAGCATCACATCAAGCCTTTTCTAAATGGAAACATTTTTCGCTTGAAGAGCGGGCAGAACACATTAAAAATATAGGGAAAAGTTTATCGAAACATAAAGACAGCCTGGTTCGTCTGATGACTGAAGAAATGGGCAAAATGCTCAGTCAGGGTGAACAGGAAGTTGATTTATGCGTTGGCATTTGTGAGTACACAGCTGAAAATGGATTGAAAGAACTCGCAGATGTCGAACGCACTCTGCCTGATGGGGGTAAGGGAGTAATTACCTATTCACCCTTGGGCGTTATATACGGGATTCAGCCCTGGAATTTTCCAACCTATCAGGTAATGCGTTATACTATCGCCAATCTAATGGCCGGTAACAGCATCCTGTTAAAACACGCTGAAAATGTCACCGGTTGTGCCCTTTTAATTCAGGAAATTATTGAAGACGCCGGTCTTCCTGAAAATCTGTTTACCGTATTGCGTATTACTCATGATCAGTCAGACACGGTGATCGAAAACGAACGGGTACGGGGAATAACCCTAACGGGTAGTGATTCCGCAGGTAAAAAAATAGGAGAGAAAGCCGGGAAGGTAGTTAAGAAAACAGTCCTTGAATTGGGTTCTAATGATGCCTATCTGGTTCTGGAAGATGCCGATGTGGATCTTGCGGTGGAATGGAGCGTGAAAGGACGAACTTATAATAACGGTGAAACCTGTGTAGCTGCGAAGCGATTTGTGGTAACTGAAAAGGTGTACGATGCATTTAAAGAGAAGTTTGTTGCCAAAATGAGCAAGCTCAAAGCAGGTGATCCTACAGATGATTCTAACGATTTGGGCCCAATGGCACGTAAAGATTTGCGCGAAAAATTACACGATCAGGTGGAAGAAAGTGTTAAGAATGGAGCAGAAATTTTATGTGGAGGTAAGTTACCCGAAGGTGTAGGTTTCTATTATCCGGCAACTGTTCTTGCTAATGTGAAACCGGGACAACCGGCCTATGACGATGAGCTTTTTGGCCCGGTAGCGTCTTTAATTAAAGCTAAAGATGATAAAGATGCCATGCGTATTGCGAACGACAGCCGTTTCGGTCTGGGCGGCGGAATCTTTTCAAAAGACGAGAAAAAGGCTTTTGACTTAGCTAAAAACCATTTTGATACCGGTATGGTATTCATCAACAGTTTCGGTTTGGCGCAGCCCAATATGCCTTTTGGCGGCGTAAAAAATTCCGGTTACGGCCGCGAACATGGTGGTTTTGGAATTAAAGAATTTGTTAATGAAAAAGCGGTGATGAGTCTGAAAGGTTAACCTTAAATCAGCTCGAATAAAAAAAGCCTGCAACGCGCAGGCTTTTTTTTATGAATATGTACAAACAGCCAAAACTTTTTCTAAAGATTTTTCCGCCTACTTAGAATTCAGCTGATTTAATATCCAGTTAGTATAAAACTCGAGTACTTGCTTTTTATTGAGTTCGTTATGCGTTTCGTGACGCAAATCTCCCCAACTCTTAAATTTGATCTGTTTTATGTGGGTTTCAGCCAGTTTTGCAGAAGCTGCATAGCGCGTGATCTTGTCTGCGGTGCCGTGTGCCAGTAATATAGGCGTTCTAAAGTCAAAGTCCTTATGCATCAAATAGGTGCCATTGTCACTCAAATCAAAATACAGGCGAAGAGAAGCCTTGTGATGTACCCGATCATCTGCTTCGTAAGCCTTGCTAACTTCTAAATCTCTAGACAAGTCTTTTGGATCAAGTTTAGTTTCCTGTACCGGATTAAAACCAAAATTCAACGCAATGCGTCCCAGAATGATTGCCAAAGCATTCGGATTTTTAACCAGTCTGAGCCAGGGAGAAGTGACGAGCGCTCCTGCCGGGGGAATGGAGGTGAGCAATAAATACCTCAGAACTATCCCGCCGCCCATGCTATGCCCATATAAAAATACGGGTGTGCCCGGATTTTCATTCATGGCTTTTTCATATACATAATCAACCGCAAGTATAAAATCCTGAAAAGAGCGTAACGCTCCCCGCTTTCCGGAAGATTTACCGTGTCCAGGTAAATCTATAGCGTAACAAGAAATTCCGTTTTTACTGAAATATTCAGCCACGTGGGTGTACCTTCCCAAATGCTCTCCAAAACCGTGAATAATACACACAACAGCCTTTTGTTTTGAAGCTCTCCAGGTACGGCCAAACAATTTATAATGAGGTATTTCAGCTTTGAAATCAGTGATGATTTGATCTTTCGACATATTTTTAAATAGATGGATAGAAAATAAGAAAACTTTACGTAATTTTGCACTCCTTTTGACAATGTAAGAAAGCACAAAAGGCGCTGTTTGGGTTTAAAGCCTTAATAGTTTGAAAAACAGATATTTTAAACCGCTTTTATGGTTTGGTGTTGTGAAGCTTTCGCCAGGACATAAAATACAAATTAGTTATCAGCAATGGCTGAAGAAAACAAAAAACCGGAAGTTCAGGAAGAAGTTGAACTTAAGACAAACGTTGCAGCTGCAGAAGAGCTTGCTACTCCAGATTCTATTGAGGAGCCCAAAGGTTATGCAAGTCCTGCACAGGCTAATCCTGAAAAATTCCTTAAAGAATTTAACTGGCACAACTACGAGGAAGGTATTGACCCAATCGATGATGACAAACTTGATGAGTTTGAAAAACTAGTTGCAGAGAACTTCGTAGACACGCTAGATGATGAGGTAGTTGAAGGTACCGTAATCAACATCACAGATCGTGATGCTATTATTGATATCAACGCGAAGTCTGAAGGGGTTATCTCTTTAAATGAATTCCGTTACAACCCAGATCTTAAAGTAGGCGATAAGGTTGAAGTATTGATCGACGTGCGTGAAGACGCTACCGGTCAGTTAGTGCTTTCACACCGTAAAGCTCGTGTGATCAAAGCCTGGGATCGCGTAAACAAAGCTCACGAAGAAGGTACAATCGTTACCGGTTTTGTAAAAGCGCGTACTAAAGGGGGTATGATCGTAGATGTATTTGGTATCGAGGCGTTCTTGCCAGGTTCTCAAATCGACGTGAAGCCTATCCGTGATTACGATGCATATGTAAACAAAACCATGGAATTCAAAGTGGTTAAAATTAACCAAGAATTCAAAAACGTTGTGGTTTCTCACAAAGCGCTTATCGAGGCAGATATCGAAGAGCAGAAAAAAGAAATCATCGGGCAGCTTGAAAAAGGTCAGGTACTTGAAGGTACTGTTAAAAACATTACTTCTTACGGGGTATTTGTTGACCTTGGAGGTGTTGATGGATTGGTACACATTACAGATCTTTCGTGGTCTCGTATCAACCACCCGAATGAGATCGTTGATCTTGATCAAAAACTTAACGTGGTTATCCTTGATTTTGATGAGGATAAAACACGTATCCAACTGGGTCTTAAGCAGCTTAAGAAGCACCCATGGGATGCTCTTAGCGAAAACTTAAGCGTTGGGGATAAAGTAAAAGGTAAGGTAGTTGTAATCGCAGATTACGGTGCTTTCGTTGAAGTAGAAGAAGGAGTTGAAGGTTTGATCCACGTTAGTGAAATGTCCTGGTCTACGCACTTGCGCAGCGCTCAGGATTTCGTAAACGTTGGGGATGAGGTGGAAGCAGTAATCCTTACTATGGATCGTGATGACCGTAAGATGTCTTTGGGTATCAAGCAATTGACTCAAGATCCCTGGACCGATATTACTTCTAAATATCCTGTAGGTTCACGCCACACCGGTATCGTTCGCAATTTCACCAACTTTGGGGTGTTTGTAGAGCTTGAAGAAGGTATTGATGGTTTGATCTACATCTCAGATCTTAGCTGGACTAAGAAAGTGAAGCACCCATCAGAATTTACTAACATAGGCGATAAGCTTGAAGTAGTAGTTCTTGAGCTTGACGTTGAAGGTCGTAAGCTAAGTTTAGGTCATAAGCAAATTGAAGACAATCCTTGGGATAAGTATGAAGAGGAATTTGCTGTGGGAACCAAGCACACCGGTACTATTGATGAGGTAGTAGATAAAGGAGCTGTGGTTAAATTTAATGAAGACATCGAGGCATTTATCCCGGGTCGTCATATGGAGAAAGAAGACGGAAGCAAGCTATCTAAAGGTGAAGAGGCCGACTTCCAGATCATTGAGTTTAACAAAGACTTCAAACGCGTAGTAGCTTCACACACTTCTTTATTCAAAGAAGAAGAAGCGAAAATCGTTAAGCAGGCTGCCAAAAAAGCGGCAGACTCAGCAGCGGCTAGTGCTCCAACACTAGGTGATGCAAACGATGCGCTTGCAGCATTGAAGAAGAAAATGGAAAAAGGCGGTAAATAAGCCCTATTCATTTTAGAATACCAGGAAACCCTTTAGCGTTTAAGTTAAAGGGTTTTTTTATGGCATTTTTTTCTTCAGGGCAAAGTCCGGGCCTGCCTGCCGTTAGGCAGGCTTTACGTTACAATTCCTCGTTGCCTGTACTGGCGTTGCGGCAACTGCGGGATTCTCAATACAATCCCTAACGCTTGATGGAAAGTAGAAAATAGAAAGTTGAAAGTTGAAAGTAAACTTTTACGATTCCGCAATTCAACAATTCCCGATATAAAAATCAGTTTTCAACCGGTATTGTAGTTTGGTGAGGCTTTATTAATTAGTTTTGACCTGCTTCAAAATCTAGAATATTATGAACTACATTCTCTTTGACGGTCCCGTGCGCCGGCAGTTACTTCCCTTTACGTTTACCAAACCGGTAGCCGATTTACGCATCGGTATTCTCAGCATTCGTGAAAAGTGGGAAAAACATCTGGGTAACACTACTTCAACTGTAACCGAAGAATACCTTTCTGAAAAATATCCGATGGTAGAGTTTGAAGAAAATGTGATGATCAATTCGGCTTATTTACCTACAGAAGTTTTGGTGGAACTGGTTCAAAACCTAGAAGTTAATCAGGCGTTGTTTGATGGCGAGGAAGTTGTTGCTTTTTTCACTGCCGAGAGTCAGGATGATATTGATTTTTCAAAGTATGAGCAGATTGAACTCCCGGAAGAAGCTATTTTTAAGATTGCCCATACCTGGGATTTATTCAGCAAAAATCACGAAGCGATTCAGCTTGATTTCGATCTTCTCACTCAGGATCGTAAATCGGCCCCAATTCCGTCAACTGTTCAAACCCTCAACCCTGAAAATATATTTATTGAAGAAGGGGCCAAACTCAATTTTTGCACCCTGAACGCTTCCGAAGGTCCTATTTACATCGGTAAAGATGCAGAGATTATGGAAGGTGCCCTGATCCGTGGCCCTTTCGCCCTGTGCGAAAATGCTACCGTAAAAATGGGTGCTAAAATTTATACCGGAACCACTATTGGGCCTTATTGTAAAGTAGGGGGAGAGGTGACCAACTCGGTTTTAATGGCATATTCTAATAAAGGGCATGATGGGTATTTAGGAAATTCGGTATTGGGTGAGTGGTGCAATATAGGCGCCGATTCTAACAACAGCAACCTCAAGAATAATTATGAAGAAGTGCGTTTATGGGATTATGAGAAGGACGGTTTTGCCAAAACCGGTCTTCAGTTTTGTGGTCTGATGATGGGCGATCATAGCAAATGCGGTATCAATACGATGTTCAATACGGGTACCGTCATAGGCGTAAGTGTCAATATTTTTGGAACGGGTTTCCCGCGTAATTTTGTGCCGTCCTTCAGTTGGGGTGGTGCAAACGGTTTTACCACTTATAAAACGGATAAGGCTTTTCAAACTGCAAAACTGGTGATGGAGCGTCGCAATATTCCCTTCGACGCTCAGGAAGCCGCAATTTTAG
>CAYNMH010000022.1:26221-38184 GCA_964398145.1 uncultured Flavimarina sp.
GTGAGCTATGCTGAGGTTCTTTAGAATGGAAACGTGTTTTCCGCTCGCGCTTATTGTTTTTAAGCGAGGTGATCATTGCGGAAACGGCACCACCAAAACTCATAGCTCTTTAGTTTATGATAAACTATAAGTAGGACCAATGCGCATTTTGTTACATGCTATAGGTTCCTTTTAGAATGAAGAAAGCCCGCTTTTTAGTTCTTTTTAACCCGTTTTAAGATTAAAAAATCCTGCGGATTGGCTTTTAAGCCTTGCACATCCTTATGAACAAATTTGATTACCTGATCATAATACAGCGTTACAAAAGGAGCTTTAGCAATGAGTATAGAATCCATTTTCTTATAGAGAACTTTGCGCTTTTCAATATCCGTTAGTTTAAAGCTGGACTCGTACAGACGATCAAACTCTTCATCTTTGAAATGAGTATAATTGGGGCCTCCCGGCGTGAAATTTTTGCTATAATACAGGGACAAATAATTTTCGGCATCCGGATAGTCTGCGATCCAGCTCGCCCGGAAAGTATCCAGTTTTCCGGTAGACTTGAGTTGGCGCAGAGTAGAAGGTGGCATCACATCAATGTTAATCGTAAGTCCCAGTTTTCCCAGTTCCCGCTGAATGTACTCACAGATGTCCAGGTATTGACTGTTAGTTCCTATAGTAATCTCTGGGTTTTTATTCCCGCTTTTTTGTTTGTATTCTTCAATGAGTTTTCGGGCTTTGGCTGGGTTGTATTCAAATCCCGGAGTACCATACCCAGGAAGCCCCTTAGGAATAAAACCGGCCTGCGCAGGCTCGCCAATTCCATTGCGCAGATATTTAATCATTTTTACCCGGTCAAAACCATAATTAATAGCCTGTCGCAATAATACCGATCGTATCTCATCCTGGGGACTATTCAGGAAAAACCCCAGATATTCGGTATTTAAAAACGGTCCGGTAATCGTTTTTACATCATCCTGATACTTTTGCTTGAGCTTTCCGGTTGCGGTAAGCAACTCGTCTTTATAGGAAGGATCCAGACTGTTGAGCATATCCAGGTTTCCCTGTGCAAATTGTAAAAATTCACTCTGTTTGTCCGGAAGAAAAGTAATGGCCACTGCTTCAAGATAGGGAAGTTGTACGCCGTTTTTATCCTTTTCAAAGTATAATTCGTTTTTACGCAGAACCAGTTTTACACCTTCTTCCCAACGCTTAAATTTAAACGGCCCGGTACCTACGGGGTGTGACCGGAACTCATTTCCGTAAAACTCCACGATTTCTTTTGGCACCACCGAGCAATAGCGCATCGTTAATAAACCTAAAAAAGCTGGGAATTCTTTAGTCAGTTCCACGCTAAAGGTGCTGTCATTTAAAGCTTGATACTGTTCCACATTATTTAGAACCCAGCTTCCTGGAGAGGCTACTGTAGCGTCTTTGAGTCGGTCAAAACTGTATTCAAAATCATATGCCGTTACTTTTCGCGTGCTGTCTGGAGTCTTAAACTGCTCATGCTTATGAAAATAAACATCCTTACGAATCGTAAAGGTATAGCGGGTGGCGGTAGAGTCAATCGTCCAGTTTTTAGCCAGATCAGGAATTATTTCAAGAGAATCATTTTGCTGCACCAGCCCGTTAAACAATTGGTTTGTGGGCCAAATAATAGGCGGATTTCGGGCAAATGCGGGATCGAGAGTGGCCACATTATAATGCTCATTGTACCGAAAAACCTGAGACTCTCTGCTCTTTGTGCTCTGATCTGCGCAGGATGACAAAAGGTAAGCCAGGACTGCAGCCCCCAAATTAAGAATGAAACGACTGAAGTTTTTAAAATTGATCAAGAATAGTTCGTATTTAAGAAGCAAAAGCAATTTTGACTTATAGTATAAGTAGGTTAACTTTGCATTTTTCCGATTTTGGCGCTGTTTTTAGCCTGAATCAGAACAAAAATAGGTAATTGTGAAGAAGAATTATATGACAGAAGCTCCTAAAAAAGTTGCCTTTTATACGCTGGGCTGTAAGCTAAACTTTTCTGAAACTGCAACTATTTCCCGTAGTTTTAAAAATGAAGGTTTTAAAAGGGTGGATTTTAGTGAACCTGCCGACATTTATGTGGTCAACACCTGTAGCGTGACCGAAAATGCCGATAAGCGCTTTAAGACCATTGTAAAAAAAGCTCAAAACAGCAATCCCGATGCTTTTATAACTGCAGTAGGCTGTTATGCCCAACTCAAGCCTGAAGAACTGGCTGATGTAGATGGGGTAGATCTGGTTCTGGGAGCAACCGAAAAATTTAAAATCACCGATTACCTGAATGATCTCACCAAAAATGATATGGGTGAGGTACACAGCTGCGAAATTGAAGAAGCTAACTTTTATGTGGGATCGTACTCTTTGGGCGGGCGCACCCGCGCCTTTTTAAAAGTTCAGGATGGTTGTGATTATAAATGTACCTACTGTACCATTCCCCTGGCCAGAGGTATTTCGCGAAGCGATACCCTAAAAAATGTGCTGAAAAATGCTCGTGATATTGCAAATCAGGGCATAAAAGAAATTGTACTTACCGGGGTAAATATTGGAGATTACGGGAAAGGAGAATTTGGCAATAAAAAACACGAACATACTTTTTTAGATCTGGTAAAAGGACTGGAGGAAGTTGAAGGAATCGAGCGTCTGCGCATTTCGAGCATTGAGCCGAATTTATTGAAGAATGAAACCATTGAACTGGTTGCAGATTCAGAAACTTTTGTGCCCCATTTTCACATTCCGCTGCAGAGCGGAAATAATGAAATACTGGGCAAGATGAGTCGTCGCTATAAGCGGGAATTGTATGTAGACCGCGTAGCCGAAATAAAACGCCTGATGCCCGACGCCTGTGTAGGTGTTGACGTCATTGTAGGTTTTCCCGGTGAAAGTGATGCGCATTTTCTGGATACCTATAACTTTCTGAACGAACTTGATATTTCGTATTTGCATGTCTTTACCTATTCAGAGCGGGATAATACGAAAGCTGCTTCTATGCCAGATGTAGTGTCTATGCGCAAGCGGAAAAAAAGAAGTAAAATGTTACGGGGTCTTTCGGCTAAAAAGCGAAGAGCTTTTTATGAATCCCAATTAGGTACTCAACATACCGTGCTCTTTGAAGGCGAAAATAAGAAAGGTTACATTCACGGGTTTACAGAAAACTATATAAAAGTTAAGGCTCCGTGGGATCCTGCCCTGGTCAATACGTTGCATGAAATTCTGCTTACCGAGATTGATGAAGACGGTCTGGTACGCTTTGAATACTGTGAAGAACTTACTGCCGTTATTGCATAAAAAAACCTGTTTTAAAAAACAGGTTTTGAATTACGTGAGAAGCATTGAGCTAGATATTTATACCCACCGGAAGCAGGTCTTTATACTTTCTGCGATTGGCTCGCATAAATTTTGCAATTTCAGGGCTGGTGGGTACCAGTCTGATGTTGCGGTCTTCAACTTCTTTAAAAACAGCAACGATAAAATCATTCATTTTATCCTCTGTACCTTCGGGCATATGCAATTTGGTAAGAAAAATTTTGCGGTCCTGAAGAGAATATTCAATTTTGGCCAATTTACCATCAATCGTGGTCTCAAATTGTCTTAAAAATTCGTTGTCTGTCAATTCAATCACTGTCATTACATCCATATAAAATTTGATTTAAGAAAAAATAGTGCTTTCTGGAAGGTTTTGGCTATAATATATTCATTCTTTTGGCAAGAATTTTAATATATCTACAAAGATACAATTTTTTTGACGTTTTTGAACTCAACGAGTGTTAAAGCCTTAATTTTAAGCATTATGATACACATATATATGGTGCCGGGAATGGCTGCAAATCCAAGTATTTTTGATCATATCAAATTGCCGAAAGAACGTTTTACCCTGCATCCATTATCCTGGAAAATTCCTGAACCTTCCGAAAGTCTGACCTCTTATGCCGCTCGTATGCTGGAAGATGTTAAACACAAATATCCCGTTTTAATTGGGGTGAGCTTTGGTGGAGTGGTAGCTCAGGAAATGGCTAAATTGGTCAGTTACCGCAAACTCATCATTATAAGCAGTGTTAAAACAAAATCGGAACTTCCGCGACGCATGCGTTTTTCTAAGGCTCTAGGGCTTTACCGCATTGCACCGGTGGGATTGGTTCGTCACGTAAACCTGCTCTCCGATTATGCAGTAACTGAAAGCCTTAAGCATAAAGCCGAATTGTATCAAAAATACCTTTCGGTAACAGATCCTGTGTATTTACATTGGGCTTTAGAGCGTATGTTGTGCTGGGATCAAACCATCTATGCCGATGACTTAATACACATTCACGGTACTGCAGATCCGGTTTTTCCGTATAAATATATTAAAGACTGTATCCCGGTGAAGGGTGGCACGCACGCAATGATCATAACCCGCTGTAAGTGGTTTTCTAAAAACCTGCCCAAAATTATAGGGGATTAAAACCGGAAACTAAACTAGCCCATTTAAAAAATTAAGAATTCTATTGCGGTACTATTCTTGTTAACATGTGTATGTTTTGCTAATTTGCAGTTACACTTCAAAAAAATAAAAAATATGCTACCCGTAAAAAATATCCTTGCCGGAATAGGTCTTGTCGCCACTACCGTTATCTGTGTTCAGGCCGTTCAACAGGAAACTCTAGATCCCGAGCTTACCAAAAAGCAAAAACTGGTAAATGATTATAATGTCTATGCAATTCCGCTTCCTGATGAAATGGATTTTGCAGGTGAGCGCGTACCTCTTGAAGATCCGGATGTGCGGGAACGTTTAGATCGTGAGCTTTTGGTTAATACGTACTGGCAGTCTAATGGATTGCTCATTATCAAACGTGCAGCCAAGTATTTTCCCATTATTGAACCTATTTTAAAGGAAGAAGGTCTGCCTGATGATTTTAAATATTTGGCAGTTATAGAAAGTGGACTCACACAGGCCGTTTCACCCGCCAGGGCAACAGGCTTTTGGCAAATACTGGGAGGCACAGGTAAAGAGCTGGGACTTGAGGTAAATGATAATGTAGATGAGCGCTATAATGTTGAGCTTGCCACGCGTGCTGCCTGTAAATATTTGAAAAAATCTAAAGGCTATTTAGGAAGTTGGACGCTTGCAGCGGCCGGCTACAATGCTGGGAATGCAGGCATAAACCGAAGGCTCGAGGCTCAGGATGTTTCAGGTTACTATGATTTGCTTTTAGGAGAAGAAACCGGCAGGTATGTTTTTCGGATTTTGGCACTGAAAGAAATTTTAAAAGATCCACATACTTATGGGTTTAATTATACCGAAGAAGATTTGTACAAACCAGTTCCTACTTATAAGGTTGCCGTAGATACCGTGGTGACCGACTTTGTGAAATTTGCTCAGGATTTTGGGATCAATTACAAAATTTTGAAGATTCATAATCCCTGGTTACGCGAAGATCATTTAAATAACGCTTCGCGAAAACGCTATGAAATTGAGATTCCTGAGAAAGGTGTTTATAGTGTAGGCCAGTAAAACTGGTTAGAATTGAAAGTATAAAGGAGCTCGTTAAAAGCTCCTTTTTTTATAATAAAATTAAATCCAGGCTTAAAAAGTTGCCAGTGATTCCGGCAGATCTTTGATGTTGATATTGAGATCAAGATTAATTGCAGCGATTTGACGGCTCAGAAAGGTGAGGTTTTGATTAATTACTTCTACAGTTGAAATCCCGAGTTGGTTAGGAGGTCTTCTGTTGATGTCTAAAATCTTTCCATCTGCTGCAATTACATAAGAAAGTGAGATTCCCAGAGCATGTTTAAGCAGATTCACCGTATTCATATGCTTGTTTTTCACTTCATCAACATAAGCAATTTGTATATTCTTGTTGAATTTTTTAGCCTCTTTTTTAACTGTACTCTTAGTATCCCAGAATAGAACGATAAAATCTACCAGACCTTCGTAACGCTCTGCCAGTTTATTGAGAACAGGTATTTCCCCATCACTGGGAATGCACCATGAAGAATAAGTTAGGAGTATGGTGGGGCGTTCAAAATCTTCAGTGGATGTTATAAATGAATTGAAACTTTCAAATTCAAGTTTATCAAGGTAAGTTCCCTGAAGTTTATTTTTAACCAGCGTATCAAATAGCGATTTGGCAAAATCAAACTCGCCATTTCCGAGAGCTTCATCAACCCGGGCAGCGTACCTATCCATATTGGCAGCCAAAGCTTCAGAATACAGTATTTTCTGAGTTTCCTGAGCTTTGAGATTAAATACCGATAAGATTAATAGTATAAGTAGTGTTCTAGCCATACAAATTCCTGAAATGCAAAGGTATACAGTGAACTTGCTGTTAAAAAATCTTATCGATAAAAGGAATGGTATTATCGCCGTTAGGCGTTCTTTCTGAAGCTTGCCGACAACTTTTACAGATTAATCTTGTTATAAACTTTGATATCAGGAGATTAAGTGCAAAAAGATGTTTATCTGCGAGCGCCCCTGCCGTATTGCTGGCGTGGCATATTTGCAGCCTGTTTCATCTGCTGCTTCATCATTTTAATTTGCTCGGTAAGCATGTTGTGTTTATCCAGTTTTTTAGCTTCGGCTAAAAGCTTATCTGCTTCCCTTCTTCGGTTTTTAGTCATAGCGATACCGGCAAGATTGATTTTGGCCATGGCCAGATCTGCATCCATACTGAGTCCCAACTGTACTGCTTTCTTAAAGTATTTTTCGGCCTGGATCATATTGGTTTGAGAAACCATAAGGCCATTGAGGTAATTGTAATATCCCTGTTGTTTACGCACCAGCGCTGCTTCCGGATTCTTTATTTTATTAAGCCATTTCTGAGCTCCTGCAAAGTCCTGCTTTCGCAACCTTAAGAAAGCAAGTATTAAAATTTCATTTTTAAAATAAAGCAGTACAAAAATACCTGCCAGTAAAATGAGCATAATACCATTTCCTATAGATCGGTCTGCAAATTGCCATACTGCAAGGGCAACTACCAGAACAGCTAAAACCAGTTTTATATTTTTGTTGAACATAAATGGGATTCTTTACAAGTTAGAATTAGATATTTGTAAGCCTACAAGCGCCTAGTTTATTGAGCTTGCAAATGTAGTAAAAACAATCTGAAATATTTTAAAGATTGCACTTGTTGAATAGGAAACTCTTTGTATATTTGCGCCCAGCTTTTGAGAAGGTCATTCTCAAATAGTATTAGAAAAGTTTAAGGAAGATTAAAGAAGATACACAATGAGCAAAAGAACGTTTCAACCTTCAAAAAGGAAAAGAAGAAATAAGCATGGTTTTCGCGAACGTATGGCATCTGCTAACGGTCGTAAAGTCCTTGCACGTAGAAGAGCAAAGGGTAGAAAAAGATTATCTGTATCTTCTGAGCTAAGACATAAGAAATAAATGATTCTATCATTTAAAATATCAAAGGTGTTACTTTTTAAGTAACACCTTTTTTTTATAACTACTCCTGACTAAATTTATCAACTCATTCTTAATCTGAGCACTAATGCCAAAAAACGAAAATCTTAAATCCATTTTAATTATTGGTTCTGGTCCCATTATCATAGGTCAGGCTTGTGAATTTGACTACTCGGGATCTCAGGCTTTGAGATCTTTGCGCGAAGATGGTATAGAAACCATACTTATCAATTCAAATCCGGCTACTATTATGACAGATCCGGTTATGGCCGATCATGTTTATTTGTTACCGCTAACCACTAAGTCTCTCGTTCAGATCCTGGAAGAGCACCCGCAAATCGATGCGGTTTTACCTACCATGGGAGGGCAAACGGCACTTAACCTGTGTATTGAAGCAGATGAAAAAGGAATTTGGGAAGATTATGGAGTTAAGCTTATAGGAGTTGATATCGATGCGATCAATATTACCGAAGATCGTGAGAAGTTTAGAGAATTGATGCTTGAGATAGGTGTGGGCATGGCACCTCAGGCTACTGCGACTTCGTTCCTAAAAGGAAAGGAAATCGCTCAGGAATTTGGTTTTCCATTGGTTATCCGTGCTTCGTACACCCTGGGTGGGGCAGGGGCCTCTATAGTTTATAAACCTGAAGATTTTGATGCCCTCTTAAGTCACGGTCTTGAAATTTCACCTATTCACGAGGTGATGATTGATAAAGCCTTAATGGGCTGGAAGGAGTATGAGCTGGAGTTACTGCGTGATAAGAATAATAACGTAGTCATCATCTGTACCATCGAAAATATGGACCCGATGGGGATTCACACCGGAGATTCAATCACCGTAGCCCCTGCGATGACCTTAAGCGATCGTACGTTTCAGCGTATGCGTGATATGGCTATTCATATGATGCGCTCTATTGGTGATTTTGCCGGGGGTTGTAACGTGCAGTTTGCCGTAAGTCCTGACGAGAAAGAAGATATCATTGCTATTGAGATCAACCCACGGGTATCGCGTTCTTCGGCCCTGGCTTCTAAGGCAACTGGATATCCTATCGCAAAGATCGCTTCTAAGCTGGCTATTGGCTACACCCTTGACGAACTCGATAACCAGATTACCAAATCAACATCGGCTTTGTTTGAGCCCACTCTGGATTATGTTATTGTCAAAATTCCGCGCTGGAATTTCGATAAATTTGAAGGTAGTGACCGTACCCTTGGGCTACAGATGAAATCGGTAGGAGAGGTAATGGGAATCGGGCGTTCGTTTCAGGAAGCTTTGCATAAAGCGACGCAATCACTTGAAATTAAGCGTAATGGTCTGGGTGCTGATGGTAAAGGCTATACCAACTACGACAAGATTATTGAAAAATTAACCAACCCGAGTTGGGATCGAGTGTTTGTGATTTACGATGCGATACAAATGGGTATTCCATTGAGTCGTATTCACGAGATCACAAAAATCGATATGTGGTTCCTCAAGCAATTTGAGGAAATGGATGCACTGGAGAAAGAAATATCAAAATACAGTATTGATACCCTTCCACGTGATTTATTGCTTGAAGCCAAGCAAAAAGGTTTTGCAGACCGTCAGATCGCGCATATGCTCGATTGTCTGGAAAGCAATGTATACGATAAGCGTGATGAATATAAAATCAACCGCGTGTATAAACTGGTTGATACCTGTGCGGCTGAATTTGTAGCACAAACCCCTTATTTCTACTCGACTTTTGAGAATGAAATGCAGTTGCCTTCCGGGGAGCGTTTCGCGGAAAATGAGAGTAAGGTGAGCGATAAGAAGAAAGTTGTGGTATTAGGCTCAGGCCCTAACCGAATTGGTCAGGGAATCGAATTTGATTACTGCTGTGTGCACGGGGTGATGGCTGCTGCAGAATGTGGCTACGAAACGATTATGATTAACTGTAACCCGGAGACGGTTTCTACCGACTTTGATATTGCAGACAAACTGTATTTTGAACCTGTATTCTGGGAGCATATTTACGACATCATCCGTCACGAGAAGCCGGAAGGCGTTATTGTTCAATTAGGCGGACAAACCGCTCTTAAACTGGCCGAAAAACTAGATCGTTACGGTATCAAAATCATAGGTACCAGCTATCAGGCGCTCGATCTTGCTGAAGATCGGGGTAGTTTCTCCAGACTTCTAAAGGAAAATGGAATCCCATATCCAGAATTTGACGTGGCTGAGACTGCAGAAGAAGCACTTGCCGTTGCAGACCGGCTCGACTTCCCCATTCTGGTAAGACCTTCTTATGTTTTAGGCGGTCAGGGGATGAAAATTGTAATTAATAAAGACGAACTTGAGGAGACGGTTGTAGATCTGCTCCGCAAGATTCCAAATAACAAACTGCTTTTAGACCATTATCTGGATGGTGCGATAGAAGCTGAAGCCGATGCGATTTGCGATGGCGAGAATGTTCAGATCATTGGTATTATGGAGCATATAGAACCTTGCGGAATTCATTCCGGAGACTCGAATGCAACACTACCTCCGTTTAATCTGGGAGACCTGGTTATGCAGCAAATTAAAGATCATACCCATAAGATTGCTTTGGCTCTAAATACGGTGGGACTCATCAACATTCAGTTTGCAATTAAAGACGATAAAGTTTACATCATTGAAGCAAACCCGCGCGCCTCGCGTACCGTACCATTTATTGCTAAAGCCTACGGTGAGCCGTATGTTAATTATGCAACTAAAGTAATGCTGGGCGAAAAGAAGGTAACTGATTTTGAATTTAATCCGAAGCTGGAAGGCTATGCGATCAAGCAACCGGTATTCTCGTTTAACAAGTTTCCAAATGTCAATAAGCAGCTGGGACCCGAGATGAAAAGTACCGGCGAAAGCATCCTGTTTATCGACAGTCTGAAAGATGATGCATTCTACGATTTATATGCCAGAAGAAAAATGTACTTAAGCCGATAATTTTTTGCAACATATAATTTTGGGCAACGTCTTTAGAATAACTTTAGTATAATATTGCTTTTTATTTGGCATTCTATTTGAAAAGTTGTTCTATCTTTACAAGGCGTTGAAAGACAGTTATATGGTATGAAATTTACTTGGTTCTACATTTTCCTTTTGGGTTTTGGGCTTACAATAAGTGCTCAAAAGACACATATAATAGATTGGAGATCAGGTTCCAAGGATCTTTCTGCAACGCTTGAAGTGAAAGTAGGAGATACCGTACAATGGATTTTCGGTGAATACCTTCCTCAGAATATTATCAACACATCATTTGGAACTCCCAGTGATTTTGGAATTTCCCAGCGCCTGGCTAAAGGATCAATTTACGAATATGTATTTACCAAAAAAGGGATTTACACATTTGAAAGTAGTGCCAAGAAAAGTTTAAAAGGAAGCATTAAAGTTTCAGATACCAAGTCGGTTGTTTCCCAAACTGCAGATGGCTATAAAATTTATCCTAATCCGGTAAAAGACCGATTGTTTTTTGAGAGTCCGGCACTGAGCAATTCTTTAGACATCACGTTTTACGATGTACTAGGAAAAAAAGTAAAGCAAGATAAGGTTTCTTCTGCGCTAGCTTCAAACGGACTTGACGTGAGTACACTGAAACGCGGAGTTTATCTGATACAAATAGACAATGGAAGCAGGTCATTTACCCAAAAACTCATTAAAGATTAAATAGATTATAACCACAATACCAAAAGCCCTTGCGTATTTCGGAAGGGCTTTTTTGATGCTCTAAAAACTCAATTCTCATAAGTTATATTCTCTCGGCTTTAATTCGTCTTGGTCAAAATCAACAAAAAAGTAGTGCACCTTATCCTTCTGGTCAAATGTGCCGTTTTTGTCCACATCTTCCAGAGTTCGGTAGTACAGTCTATTTTGAATTTTGATCATTTTCCAATCTATTAATTCGTGAAGTTCGGGTGTTATTTTTTTAAAACCCGATCCATCAATTTTGCTTAAGTAAAGACTTATTAAATCTTCAGGATTCAATTTACGATCTCCGTTTGTATCCTGATCAAAAACAGAATAGAGCAAATATTGTTTTTTATTGACCTTAAAGACATCCCGTAAAAAACTAACCGAACTAATACGCAGTGTGCGCTGTGTAAGCTGCGTTATAGTGTCTGACTCAAGTTTTTGAAATTTCAGATTGTGAATATTACCCGAAATATCAGAACCATATGAATTGAGTATAGAAAAACTTTTACCACTTCCGGAACCACTATTTAGGCCGCTGTAAATCTTGCCATAATGTAGATTTACCGGTTCGCCAATGATATAGATCACATAATCTGTACTGTCAATTTCTATGGGCAGCTCCTCAAGTATTATTGTTGTGGAGTCGCGTTTGACTTCAGTCCTGCTTTTTAGATTATCGTAGTTAACAGCTGTTTTTGTTTTTTCCTTACAAGCTACCAGAAGTATTAGGCTTAGGATCATAAAAAGTTTAGGCATAAAAGAAAATTAAGAGATTGAAAATGAGACTAAATCTGGTATTCAACAATGTAGGAGCAGATGAATATTAACAGATGCTTTTAAAATTAAGACTTTTAAACTTTCGAAGCCACTTCCATAAGCTGC
>CAYNMH010000023.1:0-37837 GCA_964398145.1 uncultured Flavimarina sp.
TATTTAAAACTTTGCGCAGCTTAAAATTGGCCTCATAGTTCAACGGATAGAATAGCCCCGAAGTGTCGGGCTCCTAAACTTTAGGTTTTTTAATAAATAGTGTAAAATAAAAATTGGCCTCATAGTTCAACGGATAGAATAGAAGTTTCCTAAACTTTAGATCCAGGTTCGATTCCTGGTGAGGCTACAAAATCCACATTTTGTCTGAGTAAGATTACCCTATTTTTTAGGTCTTCCTATAAGGAATGAGACTTAAATGAACTTCTTCTGGATTTCCGATATCGTGACTTAATGGCTTTTTCATAATTCCCATCGCTCTTATTATCCTGTATATAATTTGAAAAACAAACGTGTAAATGGGAATAATTGAAGCTAGAATCCTTCTAAATCCTATTAGATTTTTTTGAAAAATGTATTGATTGCTTCAGTACACAACTTTTGCCTGCACTCTCCAAGAATGCATTACTATTTTTATACCCCACTTTGTCAAGAATGCGGTATTCAATATCTAACTCAATGCAAGTGCCCTTAAAAGGCCAGGGCTCGATGCAGTAACAACCTTCTTGCTCTCTGATATAAAAATTTTTGTTGTGCAGAGAGTTGTTAATTTGAAAAGTACGCCCGGCATCAGGCAATTCACGCTGACAAATCATTAGGGAGAGCCTGTCTGCAAACTTTAAAATTTGATACAAGTGGTCGTAAACATCTTCAGGTATCTGGTAAAGCCCTCTTGCCAGTGCTGGCAAGCCGCTATGCGCCGAAGACACATTTTTATAAAGTTTGGGATATAAATTTTCAAAGTGTGAACTTACTAAGGCTGCAACCAAAGTAGATCGGAATTTAAGTGAATCCAACATATCTTCAATTTTGTTCAATATGTTTTCATCTGATATTGCTACACGGTCAAAAGATATGGGAGATCCCAAAGTATCGAGTTGACGGGTATAATTAAAATCAGTCTTTTCGGTTTCGTGAAGGGCGATAGCCTGCAAAGCTTCCATAAAATATGGAGAACGATACTTTTCTTTCAGCCTACAAGCAATCGCATATGCCAGATGCGCATGTTGTGTTTGCGTAATTAATTGCGGTCCTTGAATCGTTTGATTTATTACCATAAATCAGTAGCTTAAGTCTTACAGGTAGAAAATGAGTTGGGCTAGTCATCAATGATTTCGTCGTCTTTTTCACCATATTGATTTACATGTTTGTCTTTCAAAGCACCTTTATCAATGTCGTTCAGTTCTTCCTTTTTGTCGTTTTTGCTTTTCTTTTCCATCAGTTTAAATTTAAGGAGTTATTAAAAATTCTATTGGAAAGGCTTACCATTTAATCCAGTCCTCGAATCGTTTTAAATCTTACTTGCCGAATCTTGCATAAATTTGAAATCCTATATAGAACTATTTCGATCAATAATATCTGAAATTTAGGAAGCATAATTAAATTCATTTTGTAATGACGTAACATTTAAGTTTACTTTAGCGTAATAAATCAACGAAACGTTAAGAAAAAGCCGTTTGAATTAGTGCTCTTAGTTATATTTAATTAATTGCGCGGTACACGATTTATCTTGTTTCACTTTTAATATTAAATGTGATTAAAGTTCGTTCTGGCGGTACAAAGCATAATTACATAAATCGATCGCAACACAAATGGAAAACTACAAACCCGATACATACAATTCTCTTTCTGCATATTTAATCGTTGACGATGCACAACGGCTTGTAGATTTATTGGTCCTGATCTTTGAAGCGAAAACCGCGAGACGTTTTGATCGTGAAGATGGGAAAATTGCCCACATCGAGCTTATTTTAGACGACACCGTTATCATGATTAGCGACAGCACGGAGGCGTATACTGCAACAAAAACGATACTGCATATGTATGTGCCAGATGTTTATAAAACATTTGACAGGGCCATCAAAAATGGTTGTGAAATAATTGAAAAACCCATCAATAAAGAGGATGACCCGGACATACGCGGTTCCTTTTATGATGTTGCCGGCAACTACTGGGCTGTAAGTACTCCGAAATCCTGAAGCTGAAAATTATAAATAATGTTTGGAGATTCAGGATCTGTAGCTAGTTCGGAGATTAATTGTGGAAATCTTAAAACTGCGAAAAGAAGAGCTTACTTGAAAATCTCTGAGAAGTTGAGTTTATCAACACCAAAATTACCTTTGTATTCCCAAATGTAGCCTTTTATGCCAAAATCCTTCAGGACTTCACCTACAGCTTTTAAATAGTTTTTGCGGGATTGCGGATCTGCATTTTGAGTAACCCCATACTCCGTACACCATACGTCCACCCCGTGGGTAGTTTTCCAGTCGTTTACATGGGCGAGTTTATCTCGTATAGCCTGATAAGTCCCGGTATGGGAGTAATCTCTGTAATTTATGGCTCCTGCGGTTCCTAAAGCTTTCGAGGCTAATGGAGGCATTGTGGAAACAGCTGTCGAGTGTGGGTAGGGAAAAGGGATTCCGGTAGTCGCATTTTGATCACCCGTCCACGGTGTTCCCTGATGTGTAAACAGGAAGGGTTCATAAAAATGAAAACTGTAAATAATAGATTTATAAGGAAGCGGATTCATCCTCGATAACTCATACATACTGTTGTAATTTGATGATCCGTAGATAATTTTTAAATCAGGGTATTCTTTTCGTATAAGACCTATGATAGATTGAGCTGTTTCTTCCCATTCCAGTGGGTATAATACGGGTTCATTTACCAGATCTATATAAAGTTGCGCATAGAGCAGCTTGTTTTGGTTTAAAAAGTCAAGTAGTTCAAGCCATTCCTGAGCAATTCGTTTGCCCTGAGACTTATAATTGCTTTGGTCGAGGCCGTGATTAAAATTAGACAGAATGATACTCATCTTATGCCTGGCCGTAAACCGTATTATTTGTCTAATTGATTTCTTAAATGCTAAAGTTTCTGCTTTAGAAGAATTGCTAATATAGAATTGTAAATCTACGGGTAACCGTAAGTCTTTAGCACCCGCAGCTTTTAGGGATTGTAGGTCTTGTTTATACTGGTGATAGTCAGGCAGAAAGGCTGAATCCCAGGTCTTTTCCATTCCTGTAAGATTAAATCCTTGAGCACTTGTAGTAAATACCTTACAACATATTAAAATAATACTTAAAAAAATCCGCCAATTGACTGGTGTCATAGATGTAATTGCTATATTCGTGCTGCACCCAAACATTCCCATGAAAACAAGACTGTCTAAAACTTACTTTTTAGAAGCGCTTGACGCGCAAATGTGGAAAGCTTCAAATACTCTGGTTTGGGGTTCTATTTTCTTTATGATTTTCATTTCTATATTAGATTTCCTCCTAATTGAAGATCAGTATATCACACTCACTATTCTCAACGGCTGTACTTTGGTTTTAATTGCATTGTGCAATTATTCGCTATCCAAAATACTGAAAAAACCTACATTAATCCTTCATCTGGTTTTGGTGCTTTTGAATTTTCTGTTTTTATACAGTATGAGTTTAACCGATTCCATAGGATATTATTTATACCTCTCCCTGATTTGCATCGCCTTTATTGCTTTTAATAGTATTGCTGTTTGGACACTGGGTAATGCCGTTTTTCAATGTCTGGTTTTAAGTCTGTTAATTATAGGAATGGATTACTACCAGGTGATTGGTTTTTCAAATCTCGAGCGTTATGGTATCTATACCGTTCTTGCTGTGGTAGCATTTAGCATCACTTTCCCTTCCATTAAGATGTTAAGTATTATTGATGAAATTAAAGAGAATTTTAGGCTGCAACAGGAAAAAAAGGAAGTTACACGTCTTAATCTCAACCTGCAAAAAGAAAATGATTTTCAGACTCAAAAGCTCAAAAGATATGAGAACAGTGCCAAGGTATTTAGACATGACCTTAAAAATAAACTGGGCAGTATTGAGTCTCTCATAGAGCTTATAGAAATTGAAAATCAGTACGCTATTCAGCCGGGGCAAAATAATTATCTGGAGATGATTAAAAACTCCCTTCAGGAAGCATCTGGTGAGAACACCTTTTTCAACAATTTTAAAGAAGAGGCGGAAGAGCAAGTCATTCTCAATAAATCGCTCGTTGATCTTCACAATCTGGTTAATGATAACCGTCTAAAGCTTTTTGAAAAGACCTCGTCTCAAAACATTCAGTTCAACTTAGAATTACAGGCTAAAAGCAGCCTCATTTATGTTGATAAAAATATTGCAAACACCGCCATTTACAATTTGATGAATTATGCCATTCGGTTTTCTAAAAACAATGATACCATTACAATTACCTCCCGGAATTATCAGGATCTGATCATTCTTGAAATGGTGAACAGAATGAACGGTATTCCTATGGCTCAAATGGAGTCGTATTTTAAAAACCTTTCAAATTATGAGCTTCAGGATAAACAAACTAACCGGGGTCTGGGGCTGAGTATTGCAAAAAACAATATAGAACTTTTAGACGGTCACTTGCGATACAGTGCCTCAAACACATTAGGTTTTGAATTTCTTATTGAATTTCCACACAGCAGCTAATGGGGTTGAGTATTTGACTTTAAAATAAACAAATGAAAAAGAAATTATTAGTATTAACAGTTTTAGGTCTACTGAGTTTTTTTAATTCTGTGGCCCAAATCACGCTCGACTTCACCGATTTTGATTATCCCGAAGAGACCATTACCTGGGGCTCGCATACCAGGATGAGCTATTTCATTCCTGTTGACCGCTCCAAACTACAGGAAAGCAATACTATTCATCTTGATTTTAAAACTTCGGAAGTTTTAACCCGGGATAAGAGTTTTATAACCCTGGTTATTGCCGGAACCCCCAGGACTACACAAAGTCCGTCTGAGGAAGATTATACCCTCAGTTTTACGGAAACTTTTGATGCCGAAGATGTCGTCTCCGGGTATTTAAAGGTAGAAGTGCTCAATAACCTGTCTATAGCCGATGACATTTGTGAGATTTACAACGAAGGTGCCTTTTGGATACGTAGATTAAATTCCTCTTTTATCACTTTAGATTACGACCAATCGTATACAAAGCCTAAAACCATAGCTGAGTTTATTCCTAAAGTAGAAAAGTTGCTTATTCCTGAAAATGCTTCGTATGAAGAATTAAATTATGCTACCTATATTAAATTTTTCTTTAAGAAAGAGTGGGGGCAGGAGTTGGAAATAGAAAAGATTCCGGAGCTCTATGATGCAGCACAGCACAACAGCATTACCTTAAGTAGCTTAGAGAAGCTTCCCGATAGTTTAAAAGCATCTGCAACAGACGATTTAAAATCATCAGGCCTAATTAAGCTGAAAACCTTCACCGCATCTGCAACAAGTGCCGAACCCGGCGGCTTTGATGAAGTTCAAACCCTGGTGGTGACCGGTAACGATTTAAAAAGCTTTTCAAACGCCGCGCAAAGTTTACTGGCAAAAGACATCCTGCAAAGTGCTTATAGTGATACCTATTGGGTTAACGCCGGGATGGATATGAATTATGTGTATCCCGCAAAAGATCAAAAACTAAACTTCAGAGAACTGGGGGTTACAGACGAAATAACCGAGGGTATAGGTAAACTTTCTAAAGAAATTGTGCTTCCGCGGTCATTATTTGGAGCGCATTTATCAGAACTGTCTATGGAGTTGTCATTTACCTACCGCCCCTTAAAGGAACAGGAAAATGCGTATGTAAACATCTACCTTGATGACGATCTTAAGCTCAGTGAGGCGCTCAACACCAGCGGGGAATTTGACCGTAACATCACTTTTGAAAATTTAAACTTAGGTAAAAACAGCAGGCTTAGAATTGAATACTATTACGTACCGGCAGGTGGTCTGTGTATAAAAAATCCGATATTATTCTATGCTCAGGTAAATCTCGAACGTTCGTATGTAAAGGCCGGAGCATATCGCCAGGAAGATGATCTTGACTTTTTTTACTTCCCGGAGAGTTTTACTTCGACACAGCCACCGGCAATCTATATGGATATGCCTTATGGTAAAGACCAGATACCTGCTTTGAGTAATCTCATAAGCATTATTAACCCCAATCGTAATAATGGCCCGTATGTGTATCCTAAAATAATGCCGGCAGACAGCCTGAACTCTAATCGTGATACATACAACCCCATAATCATTTCTTCAAAGTCTGGCTCTCTTAACGAGTTTGAAGCTGCCACAACTTACTTTAAGCTGGATGGTGATCGTTACGATTTTGAGAAAACAGATTACCTCAACTATTTCGATATTTCCTATTCAGGCGAAATGGGGATTTGCCAGTTGTTTACAAGAAACGAGACTAATGCTATGTATATGTATGTGCCCGGCGCAGATGCTTCAGTTTTTGATTTACTGGTGACCAAACTGGAAGAGCAGGGCAATGACGGGAGAGGAGATCTCATCCTGGCCAGTAAACGCGATGCATTCATCTTTGATTTAAATAATATAAACAGCCGGGCCAATAAAGAAGAAATTCAGAGCAACTTTGATGTCTTTTGGAGTAATTATCGTGTTTTTATCATTTTCGGATTGTTCATTTTAATGATCGTGACGTTGATTTATATCTTCCAGAAGTCTCAGGAATCGAAAAAAAATATAGTAAATGAGAATTAAGCTTTTTGTTTTCATAACCTGTCTCACGGTGTATGTGCTTTCAGCTCAAACCCCAAACCGTGTAATGCAGTCTCAGCCAGACAGCACAGAGACTACCAGTCCCGAGCGCCTCAACCCTTGGCAACAGGCTAAGGGTGAAATACTCATTTCTCCTTTCGTCAGTCATTATGTCGCAGATTCTTACCGAAATGCGCAGGGTACCAAAATAGATTTTGCAGATAACGGAAGGTATTCCAATTACAATCCCAGAGTGTTTATAGCGGCACCCTTGTTTTCAGAACGCGTAAATCTCATCGCTTCCATTCCTTATTTTTTCAATAAATACGAGACCGATTCCGGGATGGACACAAACGCTGACTTTGGTGATATCGAGTTAGGACTGCGCTTCCATCTTTCAAAACTTAAAAACAATTACCTTCTGGGAAGTGTTATAGGATACCTTCCTGCATATCAAAACAGCAGGCCTCCTTTTGCAGGATACGATCTTTTCGCGTTAGAAACACGTTTAGCCCTGGTAGGCAGCCTGCCTTTTTTGGGTGATTACACTAATTTTCATAAAGTAGAATTGGGCTTTCGTTATTTTTTTCCCAATGATCCGGCTCAAATTCGTTTTTTATTATCTGAAGGCTATCGCATTACCAAAAGCGTGGTTGTATTGGGAGAACTGGAAGGTATGTTCTCATTCAGTCAAAACGAAGAATTTTTCAACACCAATCTACAGGCGGTTGCAGATTATCACATGATCAAAGCTTCTCTCAATCTGGGATATGAATTCACGCCAGACTTTGCACTATACGGTGGGTTATTTCATGATGTTTATAACAGAAACGCTGCGATAGGAAGGGGATTTCAGCTTTTTTCAGTGATTAAAATCAAATAAGAATGCTCAATCACTATAGAAATGATTTATTCTTAAAATCGGGTTTAATTACTCCGGAAACGTATGCTCATATAGATGATTTGAGTAAACGACTGCAGAAGTCATTTCTAAAGGTAACCTTAACTTATGCCTTTCTTTCACGGCTTAAATTTAAAGAGCATTTACAGTCTTTAAATATTACATTTTTTGAATTTGATTATACCGGACTCACAAAAATAAAAGGAGAACTTTCTAAAGAAGAATTCGATTTTTTATTAGGTCAAAATCTGTATCCTCTAAAGATGCGAGATGGAAAAGTGGATCTGGTAACCGCAGACCCTTCTGATGATATAAGCATAACGCGTTTTAAAGATTTTTTTGCTTTAGATGTGGGAACAATCTACATAGGAGAAGATCTGGATATTGTCAAGGCATTACACATGACCTATGGGGATGCTATTTTGCATAAAGCGGTATTTGAGCTGTATGAAAAAGACACCAAAAGCTCTGCCCTGGAAACGTTTACCTTCAGGCAGGTAATAGTGCTGGGCGCCCTGGGCTTCGTTCTTTTAATGCTGTTACTCTTTTTTCCGGTCACGACACTTATAAGTCTCAATCTGTTTATCAATCTGTTTTTGCTTTTGGCGATCGGGTTTAAATTCTTATTAACGGTGGTGGGCGCAAGGTCAGAAACGATTCAGAAAATTGCACAATCTGAGCTTGCAGAGATTAAAGATGACGAGTTGCCTTTTTACACCATTCAGTTGCCGGTTTTTAAGGAATCTGAAGTGATTTATAAACTGGCTTCAAACCTTCAGAATCTGGATTACCCTAAAGAAAAATTAGATGTTAAGCTGCTTATAGAGTCTGATGATGAAGTCACCTTTAATGCGGTAAAGAACCTGAAATTTCCCTGCATTTTTGATCCGGTAATCATTCCTTACGCGCAGCCTAAAACGAAACCCAAGGCCTGCAATTACGGGCTGCATTTTAGCAAGGGAACCTACCTTACGATTTATGATGCCGAAGATATACCGGATAGTGACCAGCTCAAAATGGTACACAGCCTGTTTAAAAAGCTTCCCGAGGAATACATTGTAATTCAGTGTGCCTTGAATTATTTCAATAAAACCGAGAACTATCTTACCCGAATGTTCACACTCGAATATTCATATTGGTTTGATTATATGCTTCCGGGTCTTGATGGGTTAAAGGTGCCCATTCCGCTTGGCGGAACCAGCAATCATTTTAAGTTTGATAAACTCCTGGAACTGGGAGGCTGGGATGGCTTCAATGTAACCGAGGACGCTGACCTGGGGATACGGGCCTATGCTAAAGGTTATAAAGTAACCGTCCTTAATTCTACGACTTACGAAGAGGCCAATAATGCGTTTTACAACTGGATCAGACAGCGTTCACGATGGATTAAAGGTTATATGCAGACCTATCTCGTACATATGCGAAATCCTGCCAAATTATACCGCGAGGTGGGCTTAAACGGATTTTTAGGCTTTCAGTTTTTTATAGGTGGAACATTCTTTACGTTTTTAGCTTACCCGGTTTTATTGTTGCTGTTTCTGTTTTATATCTTTTTGACTTTTGATATTAGTTCTCATATCGTAGGATCTCTAAATACCGAGATTGTTGATTTCTTTAAGTTAATATTTCCCGAGTGGGTGATCATCATTTCGGTATTCAATTTTATGGCCGGCAACTTACTGATGATTTATATCAATATGATCGCAGTATTCCGCAGGAAATCGTACAGTTTAATTTTATATGCCATCACCAATCCCGTGTACTGGCTCATGCATTCTATATCGGCTTATAAAGGTTTGTTTCAACTGGTGTCAAAACCTTTTTACTGGGAGAAAACCAATCATGGTCTTACGAAAGACCACAAACCGGAGCTGGAATGAAAAAAATATATTCCATTCTGCTTATTGGCTTTATACTGTCAATTTACTACATAGGCGTGGGATTTTATCAGCAGTCTCTTGGCTTTCAGTTTTTAGAACCTTTATTCTTAAGCGATCGCCTTCAGTTACTCTTTACAAACGAGGTAAAAACTTTGGAGCTTTTTTACTTTACATATCCTTCTTTAACGCAATTGTTGGCTATTCCTGTAGGTATAATTGACCCACTAAAAGCGCCTTTTATAACTTCTGGTATTGCCATAGGATTTTTTGCGGCGCACATTATCGTAGAATTATTTCGCAAGAGATTAAAAACGGTTTCCGTACTGGTAAGCATATACTTCCTGTGCAGTCCTGTTATTTTGTCAATAGCGATTTCAGGAACTTCGCTATACCTGTACCTCATTTTATATTATTTACTTTTTAATTTTTTGTTTCGCTATACACGGGATTATACCTCCTATAATTTTGTAATGATAGGCCTGTGTCTCACGCTTTTTGCCTTGCTGGATTACCAGTTTCTATGGATTATTATTTTTCTCATTCCCATTATTTTTCTATTCAGTCTATTTAATGTACCCGGAATCCAGAAATCTTATGTGGGTATATTTGAAGAACTTACCCAAAACAGAATAACGACTCGGGAACTTTTGAATAAATCCTTATCGACTCTTTTGGTTATTCTGTTTACGCCTATCATAAGCTTTGGTTTTTTCTTAATCATCAATTATTGGTTTACAGGCGATTTTATGTTTTTTGCTGATGCACAAACCACCTCGTGGGACAATCAACCTGTGGTACAGGCTATTTTTTACGGGCTTGATAGGATTGACTTATTTGTTTTTGATTCCTGGAAATATACCTTGACCGCTTGTCTGCTGCTTTCTGCTCCATTTTTGCTTTCCTTTCTGGTGGGGCGAAAGAAATTGTTGTTTCAGCTGATCCTGTCCCTGGTGCCTATCTGGATTTTATATAAACTGAACTCCAATCCTCTGGAAAGACTTTCTCTGGAAGATTTAATAATCATAAATGCTGCCGGAATAGCCGGTTTTATTCACCTGTTCCAGACTCCATTGTTACAGGTTTTTCGATCGAGCAAAACGGTATATGTAACCAGCTTTGGACTTTTAGTGCTCTGTCTAACGAGCGAATATTTTTATTTTGAAAACTCAGAAAATCCTCGGGAACAAAATATGCTTGCATTTTTAAAGCAGGAACCTCCTCGCAATACCTCCGCAGTTGACGAGATAGCACACTATCTGAAGCACCGTATTCCTAAAAACGCCAGGGTTTTAGCAGACAATACGCTATCCTATGCGGTGAGTGCTTTAACACGGGAAGAGGTCACATATGTTGATCAATTTGCTGACAGTTATTACACCGCATTGCAGGCCCCTCATATTCATGCAGATTACATTTTAATCGCTAATGAGGTGAGCAATGCCGATTTTGAAAGCAGGCGCAATAAGCGATTTTATAATACGGTGAAAGCATACCCTGTAATTTATCAAAATGAAGCCTTCAGCCTTTTAAAAACAACTCCTCCGACCCAATGACATCAGGTAATTTGAAAACTATTCTTACGGTTGATGATAATCCGCTAAATCGCTTTTTAATCACCACCATTACTACAAAAATAGCTCCCGAAGCAACGATTAAAGAAGCCGAAAATGGTGTGGAAGCTTTGGAAGCTTTTAATTCCTTACGGCCAGACCTCATATTTATGGATATCAAGTTGCCGGGGATGAGTGGGTATGAGGTTATTCAAAAAATCAGAGCTCTTGAAGTCGACAAGCGAACTCCGATTATCGTAGTAAGTGCAGGTAATTCTGACGAAGAGGATTATTCAGAATATGCCCCTCTCATCGACGGCTATTTGGAAAAACCTATAAAATTTGATGCGCTAAAGTCAGTTCTGGAGCGTATATTTTAACAGTACCTGTGTTTGTCTGTTTTTAGTATTCAGTTAGTACTCCAGCCGCGACCCGACCTTCTTTGCGGGTTTTAATGCTTTGGATCTGGTTATGCGATAATCACATTTACGTTGTTTTTACGCAGCTCTTCGCGCTTGCTTTCAGGTAAGCCTTCATCGGTGATGATTGCATTTATTTTATCAAAGCCACAAATAAACGCAAGCCCTGATTTTTCAAATTTCGAACTGTCGGCAACTACGATTACCTCTTCGGCAATTTCAATCATAATTTGATTGAGATAAGCCTCTTCCATATGATGGGTGAAAATACCGTGCCCGGTTTTAATACCGTCAACTCCCAGAAAGAGTTTATTGCAGTACAATTGTCTGAGATTACGCTCAGCCATGGGGCCCACCAGAGACATCGAAAATTCTTTTAAATAACCGCCCGGCATAAAAACCTCCAGATTCTCATATTGTGCGAGATTGTTTACGATATCTAAAGCGTTGCTGATAACGGTAAGTCTTTTAAAGCCTCCCAGATTATTTGTAATCTCAAAAGTGGTAGTGCCCGAATCCAGAATGATGCTGTCCTCTTCATTTATAAGACTAATGGCATACTTACCGATACGTCTCTTTACGTCAAGATTTATTTTTTTCTTTTCGGTGATGGGTAACGCGACATTATTTGCTTTAAATGCACCACCATGGGCTCTTACTAATAGATTATTTTTTTCGAGTTTATCGAGATCGTTGCGAATGGTAACCTCACTAACTCCCAGCGCAGCACTTAACTCATTAACATTAACCTGACCATTGGTTTCAAGTTCTTCAAGGATGCGCGATCTTCTGTAGGCAGTCTTTTTCATTAAAATGTTTTTTCAGCTAAAAATACTTACGAATTCTTATTAAAAAAGAATTTACGGATTTTTTTTACGTGAATACGAAAAAAGGACCTATTAAACTTAGGTCCTCTTAACACCAATTATTCAACTAAATCAAATACACCCCGGGCAGACCCACGAGATAAAGGATGGAAAATTTTAATCGTTTTAAAACTTCCGGATTATAGAATTCCGAAACTTATAATTACTGCTAAAGCACCGAAAATCCAGAGACTTTTTTTCTAAACCTCCAGCTGATAGGTTTCCCGTGCGTTTGTGTAAAATAGTTTTTTCAAGACTTCTTCCGGAAGTGCGAGTCCTTTGAAGCTGCCTTTAAATTCCGGGGCTTGCATCAGCTCATCGGTTGAAAAGAACTTCCAGTGATACTCCCAAAGACTTTTAAATTTTGCTGCGACCTCTTCGCCAGTCATACTTCCATCGTCAATAACATCGGTGCCGTAAATGATTCGATCCTGAAATTTTATAAAAAAGTCCCTTACTTTTTCCCGGTTTTCCATGGTTTGCAATTGTACGTGACAAATGCGTTCCGCTAAATCGGTTTTCGAATTTGGAAACTGCTCCAGCCTTTTGGCTACCTCATCCAGACTCCATTCCATGCTAAACAAATGCAAGCCCACATAGTTGAGGTTGGGATAACGCTCTAAAACACGATCGCGTGCAGCCATATGCGCTTCATAAGAAGGATATTCGGGATTTTTGAACATATGATATTCCGGGTGTTCTTTAAAGTACTCGCGGTCTGAATCTACCGTCATATCATTTAAAGGAAGCCAGCAATTACGCGGCTCGCCCTGATGATTGATCAATAAAATGTTGTGATCACTCAAATACTGAAAAATAGGATCAAAACGCGGATCATCAAGCAAAACGAAGTTTCCTGCTGTATCTTTCACCCGGGCATCCATCCCAATATTCTTCCAGATTTTAACGCCTTTGGCACCTTGGGCTATCCCCTGTTTGATCTGTTCCAGAGCGTGAGGCAACCAGTTTTCGGTATTCCAGTATTCGATATCAAAAGATGTAATAAAAAAACTTCGGTTTTCTACCTCATTTAGTTCGTGAATCAAAGCTTCCTGTTTGTCCAGGCTTATAAAGAACGGAATATCTGTATTTATAGATACGAAATAGGCATCGTATTCCCGGGCCAGCTTTAGCTTAGCTTCCGTAGCGGTATTTAAATGTACATGAGCATCAATGAATGGACGTTGCATAAGCTTCGTTTTTGATCATCTTTAATTTTTCGGTAACCAGCCTGGTAATTGCTGCAGTTGCGGGAGGAAATACCTTGCGCAAATCAATCTCCTCGTTAGAAGCAAGTTCCTGCTGCAAGGTAGACATAAAGATATTTTTGATCTCGGTAGCCAGATTTACCTTGCAAATGCCACGGGCAAGCGCAGCCTGCACCTGATCGTGAGGGACCCCGCTGCTACCATGCAAAACCAGCGTGGCCGGTGTTACTGCTGCTATACGTTCTAACAAATCCAGATCCAGTTTAGGTTCCTGCTTGTAAAAGCCGTGAGCAGTACCTATGGCAATGGCAAGCGCATCAACCCCGGTTGCTTCTACAAACGATTTTGCTTCTTCGGGCTGGGTAAAGCCCTGTGAGCCGTGTTCTTGTCCCAGTTTTGCCACAAATCCCAGTTCAGCTTCTACGTGAGCTCCGTAGGGTTTTGCAAGCTTTACTACTTCTTGAGTTATTTTAATGTTTTCGGCAAAAGGCAACTCGCTGCCGTCTATCATGACCGAGTCAAAACCCGCATCGAGACAGCGTTTTACGAGTTCGACAGAGCCGCCGTGATCCAGGTGAATGTAGCCATCTACCTGATATTCGGCAAGTGCTGCGCGGCCTAATGCAACTGCTGTGTGAAGCCCCATATAATCTATAGAACTCTGTGTAAGTTGTAAAATTACCGGTTCATCAAGATTGGAAGCAGCCTGTAAAACGCCTTGTAAGGTCTCCAGATTGTAAAAATTAGTGGCTAAAAGGCCACGTTTTGCCTGAGTGTATTTTTGTAATCGATCAACTAATTTCATGGTGTTCATTGTTACGGGCGTTTTTTAGTTTAGTAATAGTTTGGTGCAGTTTTTTTTCATGGGTGAATGCCTGAGTGCCACCTGTAGCTGTAGTATTTACGGCTCCCATCAGGTTGCCGTTAACCAAACTTTCCTGAAAATTTTGAGTTTCTAAAAAATGGGTGATAAAGCCTGCATTAAAGGAATCGCCGGCGCCAATGGCGTCTACAAAAGTTTCCGGTGAAAAGGCCTTAGTTTTATACAATTCGTTTTTATGCATCCCCCAGCTGCCTGAAGTACCCATTTTAAGTGCCAGATAATTTGTTGAATCCTGAACGGCTGCAATCGCTTTTTCTATAGAATCACAACCGGTTAGGGCTAGTAATTCGCTTTCATTGGGCAAAAAGAAATCCACATAGGGTAAGCAGGTTTTGTAGTCAAAATCCCAGCGTTCCAGAACATCCCATTGGGTATCCAGTGAGGTGGAGACCTTATATTCTTTCAATCTTTTAAAAATTTGAACGATATCTTCGCGTATTCCTTCCTGCACAAAAAAATTGGAGAGGTGTACGTGATCAAATTCGGAAATATGATCCCAGGGAATATCGGCCTGTGTAAAAAGAGCCATTGCGCCGCAGTAGGTGATGTTTGCACGATCCTGGTCGTAATTAAGAATTAAGGTCGCTCCCGTATTTTTTTCGGTTGAAACCGAAATGTAATTAGTATGGACTCCCATTTTTTTGAGGGATTGCATACAGAGTTTACCGTTGGCATCATCGCCTACCTTTCCGCAGAAACTAACTGATGCGCCCAAAGCTGCTGCATTTGCTGCAAAAATCGCTGAAGAGCTTCCTAAAACGACATTCATACTTCCGGCAAGGATCTCTTTGCCTACTTGCGGGAAACCGTCAATTCCATTCAGCAGAATGTCTACATTGAGTTCGCCTATAACCAGAATTTTTTTAGGCTGTTTCATATCTTGTTTTTAAACTGACCTGAGCCAGTAATTCCATTACATCTTTTTTACGCAACATACCCAGGTCTTCATTTAAGCAATTTGCAGCGCCACAGGCCACGCCATAACGGGCGATTTCAGCGGCTGAAGCATTTTTCGTGAGTGCATATATAATCCCAGCTGTGAGGCAATCTCCACTGCCCACAGTGCTTTTAATCTCATTTAAAGAGACGTTTGCGTGAAGGACTGCTTTGTCTTTATGTAAATACAAACCTTCTTTCCCTTTGGTAAGCGCGAGAAGACTTACTTTTTCGGCAAGGCTTGAAAAAATAATGTTGGGATTTTCTGATTTTACGAGTTCAGAAGCTTCAAGTTGATTGAGGTGCAGGCCAAAAAAAGAAGTCTTTAGTAAATTCTTCAGTTGGATGCCTGAGCAGTCTGCAATAAGCTTTTTGTGATATTTACTGGCTAATTCGGCCAGTTGCAGATAGCCATCTTCAGGTGCTCCTTTGGGTAAGGAGCCGCTGATGTTGATATATTCCACCTCCTGAATTTCTTTGGAATACAGATCTAAAAATGCGCTCCAGTCTTCAGATTTTAATTGGGGTCCCGGAGTGAGAAGTTCGGTGTTATTGGTTTTTTGATCTGCTGATCTGAAGGTGTAGCAGGTGCGGGTTTCGCCCGTAAGATTTATTCCTGAAGTACGGATTCCCTTATTTTGTAATTGATTCTGAAGCCAGTTTCCGCTACTGCCTGCCCAAAATCCCAATACCTTACACGCTGCTCCCAGCTCATTCAGGGCTAAAGCTACATGAATTGCCTTACCGCCTGCATAGGCTGCAGTGCGATGTATGCGGTTTACCTCACCGGGATTTAAATGTGGAATCCAGGCATACGTGTCAACAGCGGGATTAGGGCATACACACAGAACCATAGGTTATTCATAAATAATTACACCTTCTACAACGCGGCTTATAGCTCCACTTACCGATGGATTATCGGGGTTGAGGCCTAAATCCAAAGATTTGAAAAAGCCCAGCAACTGACCTATAAGTGTATAAGGTAAAATATACAGTCCGTTGGTATCAGGCAGGGTTTTCCCAAAAGATGCAATCGTGTTTTTAAGATCACCATGGCTGTCACAGCCTACGCAGATAGCCGGGATGTGCCTGGCGTCTTTAGCAATACTTTTTATGAGATCGTTTTCATAAAGCTTGGTGCGCTCATCGTCTGCAGTCAAATAGATGAGTAAAGCCTCCTCATCGGCAACAACCCGGGGCCCATGTCTAAATCCTAAAAAGGAATCATGTTTGCAAATAATCTGACCGTCAGTGAGTTCCTGAAGTTTAAGATGGCATTCACGGGCGATCCCCAGCGCAGGTCCCGACCCTAAAAAGATAGCGCGGCTAAAATCTAAAGAAGCTATTTTTTGAAGGTCTGCCGCGGCATCAAGTAAACCGGAAGCCTCCTTAGCGATGGTATTAATATCTTTAGCTTTAAAAGATAAGCGCTCCAGGTCAAAAATGAGCAGGCTACTGAGTAACATGGAGGTAAAACTGCCGGTCATCGCCAGACCTTTGTCATTACTGCGTTCAGGAAGAATAAGGCTGTAAGAATGCTTGTTCTTACGGCCATACTCAGCCACTTCACCGTCTTTATTACAGGTTATAAGTATATGATTTATAGTATCGCAATGGGCATCCAGCAGGCGTATGGCTTCCACACTTTCAGGGCTATTGCCCGAACGTGCAAAAGACACTGCAAGGGTGGGAGTGTGTTTTAGTAACGCATTTTGAGGATGCGTAACAAGATCGGTCGTTGCAATTGCCTGTGTTAAGATACCTGTTTGTTGCTGAATAATTCCCTGTGCTGCTTCTCCTATGAATGCAGAAGAACCGGCTCCGGTAAGTATAATACGCAGGTTTTTTTGAGTCAAAATTGGGCGGAGGAAATCCTGAAGCTGTTGCCTTTGGTCTTGTATAAGAGCATAAACTTCAAGCCATAAATCGGGCTGCGCAAAAATCTCAGTATACGTATTGCTGTTTTTTATGCTTTCGAGTGTTTTTGTATTCATAACAGGTAAAGACTACTTCCTTCTAAATATACCTAAAATGGAAGATTGATTTTGGAATATAGACAAGTGAATTTTATAATCCAAAGAAATAAAAATAAAACGAAATAAAAAAATCTTTCGTTATTTTTATTTTCTTACATTTACTTTTGATTTTCAGTTTTGAAAGTGTCTTTTTTCCTAAATTCAGTTAATGATAAGATAAAGAAGATCGAACTCTTCTTATTAAATAATGTTTACTCCTTTTAATTTATTGATCAGGCTTTAGGGGTTAACAACTATATTTAGCCTTAAAACTTTTTAAATACACTATAAACCTAACCATTAGAACTATGATTGATTTAAATATGCTGGACTACCTTTTTATATTTGGCTTCTTTGCGATTACGCTGGGTATTGGTTTTTATGTTTCTAAAAAGTCCGGTAAAAGTTCATCTGAATATTTCCTTTCCGGACGTACGATGCCGTGGTGGCTGCTGGGTGTATCTATGGTTGCTACTACTTTTTCTACAGATACGCCAAACCTGGTTACCGATATTGTACGCAATCAGGGAGTTTCGGGCAATTGGGTCTGGTGGGCTTTTCTGATCACGGGATTACTAACGGTTTTTATTTATGCAAAACTCTGGCGTCGCTCTGGGGTGGCTACTGATATCGAATTTTATGAATTGCGCTATGGCGGAAAGCCGGCGCGATTTTTAAGAGGGTTTAGATCTATTTATTTAGGAGTTATTTTTAATGTGTTGGCAATGAGTGCTGTTACACTTGCGGCTATAAAAATAGGTCAGATTATGCTGGGTCTTAGTCCAATAGCTGTAGTGGGAATAGCGGGTTTGGTAACCGTTATTTTTAGTACTGTAGGAGGATTTAAAGGGGTGGTTTATACTGATTTTATTCTCTTTTTTGTAGCTATGGCCGGGGGGATAGGCGCTGCATATTATTTGGTAAATATTCCTGAGGTTGGTGGAATTTCGCAATTATTAAGTCATGAGCAGGTATCTCAAAAACTGAATATTTTGCCGGATATTAATGATACGAATACCTTAATAACCTTGTTGATTATTCCGCTAGCGGTGCAATGGTGGAGTGCGTGGTACCCCGGTGCAGAACCTGGTGGCGGGGGTTATATCGCACAGCGTATGCTTGCTGCAAAAAATGAGAACCATGCCATAGGAGCCACATTTTTCTTTAATATTTTACACTATGCGTTAAGGCCGTGGCCATGGATTCTGGTCGCCTTGGCATCGATGATTGTCTATCCCGATATTGCAAGTATTCACGAAGCCTTTCCGAATGTTGCTGAAAGTAAACTGGGGAATGATCTGGCTTATTCCGCAATGCTTACTAAACTGCCTAACGGACTTTTAGGTGTTGTACTCACCTCGCTGATTGCTGCTTATATGTCTACAATATCAACTCACTTAAACTGGGGTTCTTCGTATGTTGTCAATGACTTTTACGTACAGCAGATACATAAAAATGCGTCTCAGAAGGAGCTTGTAAATGTAGGTCGAATATCAACAGTCCTTCTCATGATCATTTCTGCAGCACTCGCTTTAGTCTTAAACAATGCTCTGCAACTTTTTAATATCATCCTGATGTTTGGTGCAGGAACGGGGCTCATCTTTATATTGCGCTGGTTTTGGTGGCGCATCAACGCCTGGAGTGAAATTACAGCAATGTTTATTTCAGGTCTGGTGAGTATAATTCTAAACTTTACTGATGCAGGTCTTTATCTGTTTGGGGGGATTGATACTGCTTCCGAACTTGCTGTAGAGGGCTTGATGCCGGGCTATATGACGTATCCTTTTGTGGTACTTATAACTACAGTATCATGGCTTGCGGTCACCTTATTAGGTAAGCCGGAAAGCGATGCGGTGCTTTTTCGGTTTTATGAAAAAATACGCCCTGGAGGTCCAGGCTGGTTGCGTATTTTAAACCGGGCCACAGATGAAGATATTTCCCTTTCAGCCCGTAAAGCAAAATGGAACGTTCCTGCGGGTATTGCTGCCACCTTAACCGGACTTGTGGTAGTATACGGTGCTTTGTTTGCCACCGGATACTGGATTTATGGCTGGACAACGCTGGCTACTGTTCTTACTATTTTGACGGTGATAGCTGCGGTTATTTTATACAAGCTTTGGTCAAAAGTAAAAGAAGTTATTTTTTGATCCTTCAAAAATATACTAGTCAAACAAAAGCACGGCAAATCGCCGTGCTTTCTTTTTTTTGTGTCATTCTGGTTCTTTAGATGATTTTTTGAGAGTCGTTAAAATTGGGAGGGCACATTTAGGAAGGCTTTAGAATCAAGACTAAAATCATAAGCATTTTACCAAATACGCAATTTGAGTTGCTTTTTTAGGTGAAAAGGAAATCATATAAAAAAGAAAACGAAAGAAAATTATTTCGATACATTTTCTTTTTAGTAAATAATTAATATATTAGCAGAAGTTTTGATGTCTTAATAACAATACAAAGAATTGTTTTAGTTGTTTTCATCTTTATATCCATTTAAACAAAACTATCATGATTAAAACTTTTTTTAAGCTGATGCTTATCTTTTGCCTTGGCGGTACTGCGGTAGCTCAAACTATAGAAGTGAGCGGCACCGTTACCGATGCAGAAACCGGGATGCCTATACCCGGTGTAAATATTCGTATAGATGGCTCAAGTGTTGGTGTAGTTACAGATTTTGATGGGAACTATGAGATTTCGGTAGCTCCTGACGGGGTGCTAATTTTTAGCTATGTAGGCTTTGAAGCACAGGAAGTTTCTGTTGATGGAAGGACTACTATATCTATTGCTTTAAGTAGTGATACATCAGAGCTTGATGAGGTTGTGCTGGTTGGTTACGGTACTCAGAAAAAAAGCGATCTGGTTGGTGCAATTTCATCTGTTAAGGGAGATGAACTCGTTCTTTCTACAGCACCTTCTGTGGGGCAGGTTTTACAGGGAAGGGCGGCAGGTTTGCAGATTACTCAAAACAGTGCGCAACCGGGTGGTGGTCTGGATATTGTCATACGTGGGGCGGCCTCTATTAATGCTAGCAACCAGCCCCTGGTTGTGGTTGATGGTTTTCCTTTGGATGAAAACAATTTTGGACAACCTTCTAATAGTAACCGGTATAGTGGCGGTACTCAGGGAATATTAAACTCTTTTAACCCTAATGATATTGAATCTATAGAAGTGCTTAAAGATGCAAGTGCTACAGCTATATATGGAGCCAGGGCTGCTAATGGAGTCATATTGATAACTACCAAAAAAGGTGTCGAAGGAGAGGTTCAGGTAAGTTATTCTGGTTCTTTTTCTTATCAGGCTTATAATGAAGATGATTATGATGTTTTTGAGCTTAAAGAGTGGAAACAGCTGCGCAACGATGCAGCCTTTGAAAACTGGGCATTCCAAAATCGTATTTTTCCTTATAGTGATAGAACTTTGGAAGAAGCTATTGCAGACCCGGTTAATGGTGTCGAGTTCAGAAGATATTATTCAGATGAAAATATTCGCAACAGTGGTTCTGGTACAGATTGGTTAAGTTTAGTTACCCGTGACGGAGGAATCCAGCAACACAATCTTTCTCTAAGAGGCGGAAGCGCTAAAACAAAATATTTTCTATCAGGTAATCTTTTTGAAAATAAGGGTATTGTAAAAAAATCTGCATTTGATCGGGTATCTCTTCGTTTCAATTTGGATCAGGAAGTAAATGACTATCTCAAACTCGGATTAAACCTTACAAAGAGTAAAATTAAGAATTCAAACTCCCAGTTGTCAACTCGGGAATTATCCCAATCTGGCATAGATGGTTTTGAGAATTCGGGAATTATACGTGCTGCGATTCAGCAGGGACCGCAGATTGAAGCCATTGATGAAGATGGGAACTACCCTCTGAATCCCGATAGTGCAGTTGAGCCCAATCCTTTTTCGTTACTGAATATAACAGATAATGGTACGGTAGATCGTACACTGGCAAACTTTTATGTAGAACTTAAGCCCATTGATCAGATTCTTTTTAGAGCTCAGTATGGTGTAGATCAGGGTTTTAGTGACAGAAGGGCTTATCTACCCACCTCTATCTACGCAGGAGCTCTTGAGAATGGCAGGGCCGATATTGCTAACCAGAAAAAGAATGATGATTTAGTAGATCTTACCCTTACATACGATGATATCTATGCAGATAAGCATCAATTAACGGTACTGCTTGGTTTTTCTAGACAAAAATTCAGATCAGAGGGTTCCAGCGCTACCGCATCTAATTTCATAACCGATGCATTTTTAGCTAACAATTTAGGTACTGGAGCGAACAGGCCTATAGTTTCATCTTTCAACGGCGAATATGGCTTTATCTCTTACTTTACGAGGTTAAATTACATCTTTGATGATAAATATATATTTACCGGGACATTAAGAAGAGACGGAGCAAGTGTATTTGCTGAAAATAATAGATATGGATTTTTCCCATCCGCAGCATTTGGATGGAAGATATCTGAAGAAACTTTTATGGAGCCCCTGCGGGAAACACTTTCGCAATTGAAATTGCGTGTAAGTTATGGTGAAACCGGTAACTCGAGTGGGCTTACAGGTAATGCCTTTGCAGCGCTTAGAGCCGGGCCCGCATATCTGGGACCAGACGAGGCAGTACTTACTGGGGTTTTTCCTTTCAGACTTGCAAACCCCGATTTGAAATGGGAGACTACTACGGAAACGAATCTGGGTCTGGATTTTGGTCTATGGAATAACAGAGTTTATGGAAGCCTTGAATTTTACTACCGGGAAGTTTCAGACCTTCTTCAATCAAAGCCTATAAATTCATATAATCCCGTGGGCCAGGTACTTGCAAATGTGGGTACTACTGAAGGAAAAGGCTTTGAGTTCACACTTAACTCGAATAACATAAACACAACTAATTTTAAGTGGAAGAGTATTTTTACATTCTCAACCTATAAGAATAACTGGAAAGAACGTGCACCAGACTTTAAACCTGCTGTTTACCAAAGCGATACCGATCCTATTCGTGCGCGATACTCTTACGTTGCAGATGGAATTATGCAGGTAGGGGAAGAGGTCCCTGCTCAACCAGACTTGTTCCCCGGTATGATAAAAATTAAGGATCTTAACGGTTTTCAGCGCGACGATGCCGGAAATCCTGCAGTTGATGAAAATGGTAGATTTTTAAGAACGGGAATGCCAGACGGAATTATAGACGAGGCAGATATCGTTCTAATGGGTTCTACAGATCCAGATGTAACTGCAGGGTTAGCCAATATTCTTACTTATAAAAATTTTGAACTTAATCTTCAATTCAATGGTATGTTTGGTCGTCAGATTACAGATCTTACAGATTTTAATTACGGTGTAAGTGCGTATGGGGTTGCGGTCAACGGTAGAAATGCTTTAAGAAGTGTAAATAATCGCTGGACACCGGAAAATCCATCAACTACAAGACCGGCTTCACATTTTGGGTTTTCCAGATATGGCTCTGGTGACTTTTTCTTACAGGATGCCTGGTTTATACGGTTGCAGTATGCATCTCTTAGTTACCGCCTGCCTCAGGAATGGTTTGGTAATCTGTTAAATAGTGCAGCCCTTAGGCTCGATGGTACCAATCTTTTTGTTATAACCCCCTATAAGGGAATAGACCCCGAGACGGACGCTTATACTGCCGCATACCCTAATGTTAGAGCCTTTACCCTAGGTCTGGATATCAAATTCTAAAAAAAATAATTATGAAAAATATATATATCTATTTCCTAAGTATCCTCAGCGCTCTTGCCGTTAGCTGTGAAGATGTACTGGATCCCGTAAACTACGATGAGATCAACCCAAGTATATTTCCTGCCTCGGAGGCAGATGTAGATGCTTTGGTTTTTGCTTCGTACTACCCCCTAAGAGGTTCTTATGGAGACGGTATTCATACCACTTCTGAGAATGGAATCATGTTCATCTCAGATGCAACTACCGAAATTTTACAGGGACCCTATGGAATTCAGCAAGAAGCAACATTGCATAGTTGGAATCCATCAACGACAGGTATAACACGCTTTTATGATGTGTTTTACAATCAAATCAGCAATATGACTTTAAATATTGATTTAATTCAAAATTCATCGGTTCCTGAAAATGCAAAGCAACGCGCTATTGCCGAGATACGATGTGCACGGGGATTGCTGGCGTATGAATTATTCGATTTTTATGGTCCAATAGTAGTGGCTCCTCTTGACGTTTTATTAAATCCGCTAGAAGAAGCCCCGCTTGCGCGATTGAGTAATGAAGAAATGGTAAGCTTTATTGAGGCAGATCTTCTTGCCGCTGCAGCAGACTTACCCGGACCCGAAGATACAGATTATGGAAGGTTTAGCAGTGCAACGGCTCATATGTTGCTTATAAGACTCTACTTACATGAAAAACGATGGGCAGATGTCGAGACACAGGCCGATGCGATTATGGATATGAATTATTTTGAACTAGAAGAGGATTATGTTGGGCTTTGGGATGTTGATGCACCTACTGACAGTAAAGAAGTAATTTGGTCCATACCTGCAGATTATGCCGGAACCAGCGAGAATCAATGGCAACTTATGGTATTGCCTAACAATTTTCCCGGAAAGAGCGGTTACGGAACCATACAAAGTTCTTGGTACTTTTACGATTCTTTTGAAGAATCTGACATACGAAAAACAAATCTCATTGCTGAGTATACCGGCACAGATGGTGTAACGTACAACCGTCAGAATCCCGGAAACCGAATGCAGTTAGGTCCTCTTCCTTTAAAGATCAATCAAGATCTGGATCGTACCACTGCTTTAACTACGGTTGATATTATTATGTATCGCTATGCCGATGTCATTTTATCAAAGGCAGAAGCTATAGCAAACAGCACAGGTAGTCCGAACCAGGAGGCAATAGATTTGATTAATATTATTAGGCGCCGTGCTCAAATAAGTGAAGTGACTCTGGCTCAGTATCCTGATTTGGAAAGCTTCAATGATCTAGTGCTACTAGAACGTTCTCACGAATACTGGTGTGAGAACGGACAGTATCGTTCAGACCTTATTAGACACGGTAAATTTGTGGAACGTTGTAATGAACTGAATGGTGTGGCCAGCCAAAGCGCGCCTTACAAAACAGTTTTCCCTTTTTCTTTAGCTCGTATAAGTGAAGGTAAGGGTGTGTTCCTTCAAAACCCGGGTTATAATTAAAATTATCAGAATGAAGTATTTCAAGACTATACCGCGTACAATGGCAATTCTCTTTATAGCCTTCTTAATGCTGGCAGGAGGCTGCCAGGGAGAAGATGATTCGGGTGATCCCGATTCGGGTGGTGCAGATGCTAATATTATTGAAATTGACTACGAAGTTTCAACAGAGGTAATTGCTAACCCGGAGAGAGGTTTTATGCATACTTACAGTGTAATGTCTGAAGGTGATGCTTTGTCCCAAAACCTGCTCGACTACCTGAAGAATGAAAAAGTGACCTTAATTTTAAGAGTATATTATTTCGAAAAATTTAAAGACGCGCCGCTAAGTCAGGCCCAACTTGATTTGATCGCTGAAGACTTTAAACGTATTCGTCAGGCCGGTCTCAAGAGTATTATTCGTTTTGCGTATACCAATCAAATGGAAGGGGAAGATGCTCCAATAGAAATTGTTGAGCAACATCTGGATCAACTTAAAAATGTGGTAACAGAAAATGCAGATATAATTCCTTTTGTACAGGCTGGTTTTATAGGCGCCTGGGGTGAGTGGCATGCATCGAGTAACAACCTCACTACTCTTGAGAATAAGAAGCGTGTGCTTACCAAACTACTAAACACCTTTCCGCAAAATGTGATGATACAGCTCCGTACGCCCAAGTTTAAGCGCGAGATTTTTGACTATAATCAGGCTATAAACGAAAGTGTGGGTTATGGTACCTCAGACTTAGCCCGGGTAGGTTTTCATAATGATTGTTTTATGGCAAGCACGACAGATTATGGCACTTATGAAAATGTTGCAGCAGATAAGAAATACATAAGCGATGAGGCTTTTTTTGTGCCTACAGGAGGAGAGACCTGCCCTCCTTCAGGGATTCCGGCAGCCAGTTGTACTACGGCAGATGATGAGATGAGCCTTCTAAAATGGACGTATCTCAATTTAGATTATTACGGTCCCGTTTTAAATGGTTGGAGAAATGCTGATTGTTTTGATGATTTTGAGCGTAAATTGGGTTACCGCTTAGCACTCAGCAAAGCAAACCTACCTAAGGAGGTTTCGGCATCTGCTTCCTTAAATCTTGATTTAAGCTTTAAGAATAGCGGTTTTGCCCCGGTATATCTCAATAAAAGTGTTTTTCTGGTTTTTAAATCAGAAACAGGCAATGCGATCTATGAGAAAGCATTAAATATCGATTTACGACGTGTAGTACCTGATGGTTCTTTTGACTTTTCAGATAGTGTTTCCATTTCAGGAATTCCTGCAGGTTCGTACAATCTTTATTTAGCAATTAAAGATGATGCAGATAGCTTAAAAGACATCCCCGCATACCGCATTCAATTGGCTAATAAAAATACTTGGGATGGAGTGACCGGTATGAATAATTTGAAGCATAATCTAGAAATACAATAATCTTATATATATGACTATGAAAAAATTTATTAATTGTTTGATATTGTTGAGCCTGGTGGTTTCATATAGTTGTGCAAGTGATGATGATACTGCAACGGGAGATATGCCAGTGGCTGATTTTTCATTTACTAACGATGGAAGTACATTCACATTTACCAATTTATCTGAAAATGCAACTTCTTATCGCTGGGATTTTGGAGATTTAAAATTCTATGGAGATGAAGAAAACCCGGTATATACCTACGACATAGGAGGAGAATTAAGAGTTTCCCTAACTGCTTTTAATGAGAATGGCCAGGAAGCCTATATTTCAAAAACCATTCAGGCACCGGAAATTATTATCGTAAATATTGAAATAAACGGGGATTTTGATGATTGGGAAGATGTAGAGTATGCCTATGAGAGCCCTAACCCGGCACAAGGTTCCATGCAAAAGATTAAAGTTTGGGCTAAAGGAGCGATGGTTAACGTTTATCTGGAAGGAAATACCAGAATGAATATGGAAATCGTGGATATGTTTATAAATTCTGACGGAAATGCTGCTACAGGATTTTTGCACGGCAATTGGCCGACATCATCAGGTGCCGACTTTTTATTCGAGGGGCCTTTTGTAAGCAATGGCTGGGGAGCGTTTTACAACCACGTAGACCCTAATGGGGGCTGGGGATGGTCAGCTATAGCAGGTTCTGGGGCAAATCTTATGGTTTCAGATATAGTTGCTTTGGATGCTAATACTCATGCGGTAGAGTTTTCTATTCCAAAATCTCAGTTTGGTAGTGTAGGTGGGAGCATTGGTTTTGCATTTACAGAGTTAACTTCAGGCTGGTCTGCGGTAGCAAGTTTTCCTGATGACAGCTCTTTCGTAATTATTGAACTTTAAATTGTAACCTTTTTTTGATTTCAGGTTCAATTAGAAACAGTTAATGGTAAGCAAGAAAGATAGAATAGACTCCATTGATGCCTTGAGAGGTTTTGATATGCTAATGATTATTGTGGCAGATCAATTCTTCTATAATCTGGATGTGGGAGCAGGAACACATTTTACTGGTTTTCTGGCAAGGCAATTTTCGCATCCTGAGTGGTATGGCTTTCATTTTTATGATATCATAATGCCGTTATTCTTATTTCTTGTAGGTGTTGTTATTCCTTTCTCATTAGAATCACGATTGAAATCGGGTGAATTATCAACTAAGATTCTATATGTTCATATTTTAAGAAGGTTTATAATTCTATTTGTATTGGGGTGGATTGTTCAGGGAAACCTTTTGGCACTTGATCTGAATTCGTTTAAGATTTTTAGTAATACGCTACAGGCTATTGCAGTAGGCTACGTGTTTAGCACATTAGCCTATGTACACTTAATTAAAAAGCACCGATATGTGTTTTTTATAGTCTGCTTAGTTGTTTACACGATTTTACTCGAGTTTGTATTCGTTCCAGGGTATGGTAGAGGTTTTATTGAGCCTGATAAAAACCTTGCGATATATTTGGACCGTTTAATTTTAGGAAGATTCGATGATGGGTTTCAATATACCTGGTTACTTTCTTCTTTGGGGTTTATTGGAACTACGATGTCGGGTATGTTTGCCGGGGAGTTCATTAAACAAAACAATAATCTTAAAAAGCGCCTTAAAAACTTAATTGTGTACGGGGCAATTCTCCTAATAGCCGGGATTATTTTAAATTTTATACATCCTTTCGTAAAGAAAATATGGACTTCCACTTTTGTCTTAGTAACCTCTGGTGTATGCAGTCTGGTTTTAGCTCTGTTTTTTTGGATCATTGATATCAAAAAACTAAAGGGCTGGATATTTCCGCTTAAAGTTATAGGGTCAAATGCACTAGTTGCCTATGTGCTGTCTCATGTATTTAATTTTGCAGGTATTGCAGATCAACTACTCTTCGGACTAAACCAATTTTTTAAAAATTATTACGAAAGTGTCACGATATTGGGAGGTTTTGCAATTCTCTATTTATTGCTTTGGTATTTGTATAAAAACAACACGCTAATTAAAATTTAATTTAAATCTTAAACCCAAAGAGCATTACTCAATTCTCTAATAGTATAGACCATGAACTCAAGAAGAAATTTTATCAAAGGATCTGCCGTCGTAGGCGCAGGCATTACTCTTGCTCCCAATCTGGTATTTCCATATAACCGTAAACCTGCTGCAGATCGTTTAAAAATTGCCTTTATAGGAGTGGGGCTTAGGGGAACCAATCATCTTAATAATGCGATTCACCGTAAGGATACTGAGATCACCGCAATATGTGACATTGACCCTAAGCGTATTGAAATAGCACTCGATCTCCTTGAAAAAGATGGCAGAAAAAAACCTTTGGTTTTTAGCAAAGACGAAAACGATTACCTGAATCTTTTAGATTCTCCTGAAGTGGATGCGGTGGTGATTTCCACTCCCTGGTTATGGCATACCAAAATGGCCGTTGCGGCTATGAAAGCCGGTGTTTATGCAGGTCTTGAGGTTTCAGCCTCTCAAACTATCGAAGAATGCTGGGATCTTGTAAATACGCACGAGTCAACCGGAACGCACATGATGTTTTTAGAGAATGTAAACTTCAGGAGGGATGTGATGGCCGTGCTAAACATGGTAAGACAAAATGTTTTTGGCGAAATGTTGCACTACCGTTGCGGCTATCAGCATGATTTGCGGGAAGTAAAGTTTAATGATGGTAAACAGCCTTATGGCGGGGGAGTTGAGTTTGGTGATAAAGGCCTTTCCGAGGCGCGCTGGAGAACGAAGCATTCGGTTTTACGCAATGGTGATACCTATCCCACTCATGGAGTAGGGCCCATTGCAGCCATGGCAGATATTAACCGCGGTAACCGTTTCACCAGTATGACCGCAAATGCTACAAAAGCTGTTGGTCTGCATAAATATGTCGTAGATCACGGGGGAGCAGACCATCCCAATGCTAAAGTTAAATTCAAGCAGGGAGATGTGATCACTTCGATGATTGAATGTGCAAATGGGGAAACGATTATTGTTACACACGATACTAATTTACCCAGACCTTATTCGCTGGGCTTTAGAGTACAGGGCGCAAACGGACTTTGGGAAAAGGATGGGGATCGCATATACGTGGAAGGAAAGTCAGAGCCACACCGTTGGGATGACTCGGCAGAATGGCTTAAGAAATACGATCATCCGGTATGGCAGAAATACGGGGAGGAGGCTAACGGCGCCGGTCATGGCGGTATGGATTACTTTGTTATGAAAGCCTTTGTAGAATCTGCTCTGGCCAATGTGGCTCCGCCAATAGACGCTTATGATGCGGCAGCCTGGAGTGCGATCACTCCATTATCTGAAGCTTCGATTGAAAATAATGGAGAGCCGCAGGAATTCCCAGATTTCACACGAGGTCAATGGGTAGCCCGAGAGCCCTATGACTGGATGAAAGCAGCATATGGAAATTAGCATTTAAAAAGAAAAGGGGTTGTTTAAACAATCCCCTTTTTTTTGTAGAAAAAAGACTTCCCAATCTGAGAAGGAAAACAAATTCATTTTATCAATTCGGTTTAACTCCTTTTTTGGCTAAACCGTGGTAGGGGCCAATGACCCCCTTAAATACCAGCTTTTACAATGGATCGCGGAATTTAATGAGATTTCAGATTCTAATCAATACTATAATTGAACTGACGGAAGAATAAAGTATTTCGCAAAACCCCCTTCGGCTTTCTCAGAAATTTCCTTTTTCTATATTCGATAAATGTTAAGCGTACCACTATTTCTGGTCAAGAGGTTCTTAGATTAAATAACGGACCATTATTCGTTGTTTTGTGAAATACTTAAAACTATTCCGGCCGGTCCTGTTTTAACTATCGTAGAAATTCTCAAAATTCTAGGTGGTTCTAATTAAAAGGACTGACAAAAAGAGCAATTGGATTTTTAAAAATCAATCATTTTCTTATTTAAATGAAATCGTTGCATTATTCTCAACAATATGCTTTAAAACGATCAAATGCCTGAAATCTTCTTTGAATATCATCATTAATTATTAAATGTCTGAAAAACTGACTTTTAAAATGTTAAGTATTTCAAAAAATAATGTAGCTTTGCTGTGTAAATAATCTGGAAAAACAAGCATTTTATGGATAATTCTCTACTTTTTTATTTTTTAAGATTCTCAAAATCAGCTATATGTGTTTTGTGAAAACCTTTTAATCGTGTTTGACTTTTTACAGAATAAAGAGTTGAAGTATTATTCTCAATATTTTTCAAATCTAAATTTTTCAATCCACTGAATGGTTAGACATTCCACTTTAAGAATTTCTAAAAATTCTAACTTCTAAAAGTGCGGAAATTCCAATTCCAACTTCAAATCTTCAGGAGCTCTTGTCAAATAGCTGATACAGCTCCCTTAACCTTAGTAACCCAATATCTTATGCAAAAATTTTTACTTTGTTTAGGGCTGTCTATATTCTCTGTAGGTAGCCTGTTATACAGCCAGACGCTTTCACCGGGAGACATAGCTTTTGTCGGCTATCATACTGATTCGGACGACGGCTTTTCTTTTATAGCTTTAACGGATATACCCGCAGGCGAAGTCATTTATTTTACAGATAAAGGTTGGAATGCCTTAGGGGCTACCTGGTATGCCAATTCGGAAGACCATATTATCTGGACCGTACCGGCCGGAGGGCTCTCTATCGGCACTGTAGTTTCAATTATTGAAACATCCGGAGATAGCTTTACGGTTTCCCAAGGAACAGCAGTGCTTTCTGGAACCGATAGTGGCTTCAGTTTACTTGGAGGAGACAGTATGTTCGCCTATCAATCCTTATCTGGTGCTGAACCGGCGAACCCGACTTTTATTGCCGGGATATATGGAGATGACAATTATGTACACACTGCTGGGTGTACGGATGCCGGGGGATGGCATAGTTGCTCTACCTGTACTCATGTCAGTGGGTCTTGTAACACCGCAAGTGGAGACACTTCTAGTTTACCCGCCAGTTTAACTAATGGCGAAAATGCTATAGCTTTATTCCCTAATACAGGAGAAAAAGATAATGCTAAATATACGGGAACACTCACAGGAACAGTTTCTGCTGTAAGAGCAGCAATAAATAATCCTGCTAATTGGACTACAAACGATACTCCTATTGATATAACTTCTAATCAATATTTTGGTATTAATATAACTCCTGATGCACCCGCTGCAGTATTACCTTCTGTAATGATTTCTGCAGCATCTTCGATAACCGCTACTGGCGCCACTTTTAATGGCGAAGTGACCGCAGATGGAGGAGCAACGGTTACCGAACGGGGTTTTGTATATGCCACCACCAATAACCCCACAACTTCAGATATTAAAGTAGAAAAGGGTTCAGGAACCGGTATTTTTTCAGAACCCGTAACGGGTCTTTCCGCTTCCTCTACGTATTATATACGTGCTTATGCCATCAACAGTGCAGGGATAAATTATAGTAATGAGGTGAGTTTTACGACAAATGCAGCTCCTTCTGGATCGGGCTTGTCAGCAGGAGACATAGCTTTTACCCTGATTAATCGGGATAATAACGGTACCGATGGGACAGAAATAGGGGATATGTTTGCCTTTATAGCTTTGGAACCTATTTCTTCAGGTACGGTCATCCATTTTACGGACAGGGGATGGTCTGGAACTGACTTTGGCATAAGTAGTGGTTCTGAAGCTACTTTCGATTTAACTTTTACAACTTCCATCTTAGCGGGAGACCAAATTATTGTCCATTTTGATAATTATCTATCAAATGGATTTGACAATCCTAGCCCAACACCTGCAGCAAAACGTAAAAGTGACGGACTTTCGGTAGGAAATATTAATGTAACCGCTGGGGCATTATCTTTTGGAGGCTCTGGTGATCAAATTATTGCCTATACGGGAACTAATAATTTTATTGCAGGTTTGCATGCATATGATGATCAAAGTGATGCAGCTTCTTCTCAAGACAACTCAACCAAATGGACTTCTTCCGCTGCTTTCAATCCTGATGCCGTTTACAGCAGTACATTGCCTACAGGCCTTGTGAACGGTTCTACAGCAATTTCTTTGTTTCCGGATGGAGCTTCAGAAATAGATAATGCGCGCTATGCCGGGCCCTTGTTTAATGGTTCAAAAACACAGCTTTTGGCTGCAATTAATAATTTGAACAATTGGGAATTTGACAACTCTACTCCTTATTCACAACCTCAAGGTACTTTTACAGTTACTTCATCATTTTCTGTCCCTACGGTTAACACTTCTGCTGCATCTTCGATAACTTCTTCAGGGGCGACTTTTAGCGGGGAAGTAACCGCAGACGGCGGAGCAGCCGTTACCGAACGCGGTTTTGTGTATGCTACCACCAGTAATCCCACAACCTCAAACACTAAAGTGCAGCATGGTTCAGGAACAGGTGCTTACGCAGAACCCATTACCGGCCTTTTGGCTTCCACCACGTATTATGTGCGTGCTTATGCCATCAACAGTGCCGGGACGAGCTATGGCAATGAGGTGAGTTTTAGTACAACTGCAGCTTCCGGGGCTGCTACTTTAGAAACCGGTGATATTGCTATTATCGGTTTTAACTCAGATAGCACTCCAGATGAACTTACGATCGTCGCATTAAAGGAAATCCCTTCAGGAGAACAAATTTATATTTCTGATAATGCCTGGAATGGGAGCACTTTTGATACTTCAAGCTCGGCAGATGGTGTGATTAGCTGGCTCACCACAACAATAGTTCCGGAAGGAACAGTCATAAAATTAACCATTACCTCTAATGGAACGCCATCCGTTGGTGGTGGGCTTTCTGCATTTGGGACGGTTTCTGCCATCGGTTGGTCCAATGTCAATTCGGCCGTTGCAAGTGGTGGGGACAACTGGTTTATTTACCAGGGGTCAGCAGCCACGGCGGTACCCACAACCTGGATTTTTGCCTGGGCTAACTGGTCTACCGATAATCCGGGAGGAAGTCCGGCTGGAACAAATGGTTGGCAAGCTGGAGGTTCTGTGAATTCCACGGTGTCTTACCTGCCTGCCGCGCTCACGAATGGCAGCAATGCGCTGGCTCTTACAGGATCATCCCGTCATGCAGACAATTTGCGTTATACAGGAGCTCAGACCGGTTCTAAAGCATCTTTATTGGCTGCAATTGTTACGGAAAATAACTGGGTTGGCAGCGAAACTGAAATTCAGGATATAACTCCGGGTGGAATTCATTTTTCAGGAACCAATCCTATATTCAATCTGGGAGAAGTATCAGTACTGTTGAGTTCAAATCCTACTTTATCTTTTTCGAACTCTCAAGGATTTGAAGATCATATTGCTCAGGATGGAGATGGGGGGAGTGTAACTATTAGTGACATAAACATCCAGGTCTTTCCTGTTAATAATAGTTTGGATTTATTGGATGCTTCGTCTTTGGAATACCACGATGGTACTGATCCCGATTGGGCTGGTTACCCCGCTATTATTGTTTATGGAGCTGAATCCAATACATCGTTTTATGGCTGGATCATTAAATCTGAGAATGGGAATGAATTTTCGTTGAAAAGTCTGGATTTTCATGATTGGGGTAATTATAACGGAGTAGATTTTACAATTGAAGGATATAAGGATGATGTTTCCAAAATTTCTTTTGATTTTGCGGGAAATATTGACGGGTCTTATATTAGTCTTTCCAACCCGGGCAACCTGGGAGATTTATTCTCTGATGTGGATGAGGTTAGAATTTATCAAAAAGATGAACAAAATTCTTATATCGCACTCAATAATATAGGATTGGGAGTTGCAGTTCCTGCAGCCAATACGCCTCCGACAGTTTCCACAGTTGAAGTTACAGGTAACCTGACCATGGGTGAGACACTTACCGGAAACTATGCTTATAATGATCCCGATAATGATGTTGAATCCGGTTCTGTGTTTAAATGGTATCGTGCTGATGATGCTTTGGGAACCAATAAAACGGCTATAAACGGTGCAAGCGCAAGTACTTATACTCTTGTAACAGCCGATTTGGGAAAATACATCAGCTTTGAGGTAACACCAAATGATGGTACAGGTGCCGGTACGGCTGTTGAAAGCAGTTGGTATGGTGAAGTGACAGGCCAGGCTGCCGGAGCCCTCCATTTTGACGGGGTTGACGACTATATAAGTATTGCTCCTCAAAACGCATTTGATTTTACACAAGGAACCATTGAATTTTGGGCAAAACCTGCCAATTACAATTATGAAGGCTGCATATTTTCCATTCGTTCAGCCGGTTCTACGCGCTTGAGTATACATATAAATCCCGCAAACCCTTCCATAGGTTTGTGGAATGGAACCTCGTTTGAATCTTTATCAACAAGCGCTTTCACGGCAAACACCTGGCATCATTTTGCTTTGGTAATGAATACATCATCTGTACGAATTTATGTAGATGGTAATCTTGTTGGGACCTTAGCCAACGGTATCAATAACAGTGCTACAGGATTGCCTGTTAATATAGGTCGTACTAACGATTTTGGTGCTACAGAATTCTACCGTGGAGAACTGGATGAGATGCGCATCTGGAATACGGCTTTGGATGAAGAAACCATCAGCCGAAGAGTAAATTGTGAATTAAGGGGTACTGAAGCCAATCTGGTAGCGTATTACTCTTTTGACCAAAATGGGACCTATGTAAATGCAGCCAATTCGGGTAAAACACAGCTTACAGATTATTCTGTAAATAATTATAATGGGACACTGGCTAATTTTGCTTTAACTGCCAATACGTCTAACTGGGTTGCGCAAACGGGTAACCTAAGTGACACCCCCTGTCCTCAGCTTCCCAAAGTAACGGATGCTAACATTTCGATTGGCGGAGCTACAGGAGCCGGCGGAGTTTATATTATTGGTGATACCGTCACCGCTACCTGGGACAATACTTCCGCAGGAGATAATAACAGTGATTTAACCGGGGTAACGGTAGATTTCAGCCAATTTGGAGGCGGTACTGCCGTTGCTGCAACGAATAGTGAAGGAACTTGGACAGCTACTTATACTCTGACTTCAGGATCTATAGATGCTATTAACAGAAATGTCCGTATTTCGGCGACCAATGCAACAGGTACGAGCACTACTGCAGACACCTCAAATGCCACGGTAAATAATCAACCCAGTGTGATTAACAGCGTAGCAGTACCCGCAGCCGATACCTATATCAAAAGTGATAATCTGGATTTTACCGTTAACTTCAATGAAGCTGTAACTGTAAACACCTCGGGTGGAATTCCGGAATTGAACTTAAATCTAGACGGCACTTCCCGTGCAGCAGCCTATTTAAGTGGAAGCGGAACTACGGCACTGATTTTTAGATATTCCGTTCAGACTGGCGATTATGATACTGATGGAATTGCCATAGATGCAATCAGTCTTAATGCCGGAACAATTAAAAATACACTGGGAAACAAGGCTGATCTAACCTTGAATAATGTAGGCACATCCACAGGTATTTTAGTAGATGCCCGGGATTCCGATGGAGACGGCACCCCAGATTTAGTAGATGATTGCCCTTCAGATCCGGACAAAATAAATCCGGGAGTATGTGGTTGTGGTATAGCAGATACCGATACTGACGCCGATGGATTAGCTGATTGTATTGACCCGGAGCCGTACAACCCTTCTAATTCAGGCTCTTTTGTCACCACCTGGCTTACAACTACCACTAATGAATCTATTACTATACCTACTTTTGGAAATGCTTATAACTATTCAGTAGCCTGGGGAGATGGCGAGTTTGATTATGGTGTTGCGGGAGATGCTACCCATACTTATGCTACACCGGGTATTTATGAAGTAAGTATCACTGGGAGTTTTCCAAGGATTTATTTCAATGATACAGAACCCTCGAAAGATAAGATCATAGAGATTAATCAATGGGGAAATCAGGTCTGGACCAGTTTTGCTAATGCCTTCAATGGGTGTACGAACCTTACAACAGAGAATGCCAGTGATGTACCGCAATTTGGCACTGATATATCTTTATTCAGCATGTTTGCCAACTGTACCAACTTCAATGCCGATTTAAACGATTGGGATTTAAGTAATGTGGTAGAAACCAGTTTTATGTTTGCATTTGCTTCCTCCTTCAATGGTGAGATCGGGGATTGGGAAATGTCAAATGTGACCAATATCCAATCGATGTTTCGGGCAGCTTCCAGCTTTAATCAGCCTATTGGAAATTGGAATGTAGGACAGGTTAAATTTATGGATCAGCTTTTCAGAGATGCAGAAAAGTTTAACCAGGATCTCACCAATTGGAACACTGGGAATGTTATTAATATGAATGCTGTGTTCTTTAATGCCCGTGTTTTTAATAGTGACATTAGTAACTGGAATACTTCTCAAGTAACAAACATGTCTGATATGTTTAGAAGTGCCAACGCCTTCAATCAGGATTTAGGAGGCTGGGACGTATCTCAGGTTACAAATCTGGATTTCATGTTTAGTGACACGCCTTTTGATCAAGATCTGGGTGACTGGGACGTATCTGCAGTAGTCAGTGCTGATAATATGTTTTTGGCTTCCAAACTTTCGTTGGCGAATTACGATGCACTGTTAAAAGGTTGGTCAACAATTGATAGCGATGAAGCCCCTTTACAAAATGGAGTCATTTTTTCCGCAGGAAGCAGTCAATATTGTCAGGCAGGAACCGAGCGCGAAAGTCTTATAAATACCTATAACTGGACCCTTATCGATGGAGGCGTTGAAGGTGTTGCGCCTACCCCTGATGTCACCAACCTTCCTGATGTGAATGCGGAAAGCGAAGTAACTAGTCTTACTGCACCTACGGCTACAGATAATTGTAAGGGTATAATTACAGGGATTGCTGATGTTACCCTACCTATTACTACTGAAGGTACCACAGTGGTTACCTGGACCTATGATGATGGCAATGGCAATAAAAGTACCCAAACTCAAAAAGTTATCATTGTCATACCTAAAAAACCGGAGGTTGTGGTGGACGCAACACCTTTAAGCTATACCCCTGGCGGTCCTGCTATTGCCATAGCCGGCGATGCCGTGTTAAGTGATGAAGATTCGGCCAACTTATCAAAGGTTACGGTAAGCTTTACGCAGCGACCCGGAGGCAAATCAGACTATATGGGGCTTTTTGTAGCCGCGGCTAATTATGCAAATGATCATGGAATTAGCTACAGTTTCGATTCCACATCTGGCATACTTATCTTAAGCGGTTTGGCTTCCCTTGCCGATTACCAGACGGTACTACGGGGGGCAGCCTATTTATATACCGGTGTTGCAACAAGCGCACCGCGTCAGGATCGTAGCCTGAGTATCGTGGTTGAAGATGAAGGTGGTTTATCGAGTGAAGCTGCGACAGTTCTTTTGAATATTAATAAGAATACACCCAGCTGGACGGTCTCTTTAGGAGGCGAAAATGTTGCAACAGGAGAAACACTTAATAGAATTTATGGTGATACTCAAAATCTTGACTATAATTTGACTAACTGGGATGGAGATGTAAATGATATTACCTGGTCTTTGACCTCTGGCAATGCGCTGGTAAACCCTACAGGGCAAAACCTGGGCTTTGTAGGCACAGGAAAAGTAACGCTAGAAGTTAGATTGCCTGAAACTGCTAATTTTACCAGTGAAGTAATAAGCTTTGCAGTGCAAATAGCTCCAAAACCTATTCGTTTAGAACCGGTAGCAAACCAAAGTAAGGTTTACGGTGCTGCTAACCCTTCCGGTTATGAATATGCTTTAGCTTCGGGCAGTGTATTGGCGAAAGGTGATGTGCTGACCGATGTGGTTTCTGCTGCATCCCGAGAGTCAGGCGAGGAAGTTGGTACTTATGATATATACCTAAAATTGGATGGAGCAAAAGCAGATTTTTACAACATCAGCTTTAATAGCGATAACGACGCTTTTGCAATCACCCCCGCCAATTTGATGGTTACAGCAGAAGACAAGACCAAAGTTTACGGCGAAACGGATCCTACTTTTACAGTGAGCTACTCCGGTTTTGTAA
>CAYNMH010000024.1:0-37054 GCA_964398145.1 uncultured Flavimarina sp.
ACTTAAAATCATCATATAGATGAAAATAATTCTTAGAATAAAAACGATTTATATTTTCCAATAGTACAAATCTTGAATCAGATATTTTATTATCAGGATTTGCAATTAAATTTTCTATTTTAAGACTGCTTTTTAAAGAAAAAGAAACTTTGATCATTTGGGATTTATAGAAAGTTTTCACCTTAAAAAAACTACAACTACAGACAGAATATTACACGCAATTCATTTAAAATAACATGACAACTTTGATGAAAAAAATAATTTTCGCTTTGATTTTATTGCCGTTCCTGTTACATAGTCAGGATACGGATGTTTTACGATTTTCCATGAAGACTAGATGGAGCGATGAGGTTTCCCCAGAAAATATTTGGGATGTATATCCCAGACCTCAAATGAAAAGGGAAAACTGGCAAAACTTAAATGGGAAATGGGAATATGCAGTTCTACCTATATCAGTAAATAAGCCTGAAAAATTTCAGGGAGAAATACTGGTCCCTTTTGCAATTGAATCTGAATTAAGCGGAGTTAAAAAAATAGTGGGTCCAGAGCAAAATTTGTGGTATCAAACCAGCTTTAGAATCTCAAATTATCAGGATGGTGATATTATTCACTTAAACTTTGGAGCAGTAGATTGGAAAGCAGAGATTTTTGTCAATAACCAAAAGGCAGGGGAGCACAAAGGCGGTTTTACTCCTTTCAGTATTGATATCACCCCTTTTCTTGAAAAAGATGAACAAACCCTTACGGTTAAAGTCTGGGATCCTACAGATAAAGGCACTCAGCCCAGAGGTAAACAAGTGTCAGATCCCAAAGGTATATGGTATACACCAGTAACGGGGATTTGGCAAACAGTGTGGATTGAAAAGACAAAAGCTGACTATATTAAAAATTTAAAAAATACTCCGGATATTGATCAATCGACCATTCATTCCGAAATCGTTTTCGGAAAACTGAATGCTGATCGGCAAATTAAGGTAGTCGCATTTAACAAGGGACAGGAAATTGGCTCAAAAATCATAATGACCAAAAAAGGTCAGGAAAAAGCTACAGTAAGCCTTCATATACCTGAGCAAATGCTTTGGACGCCCGAAAATCCACACTTGTATGATTTAAGTGTTGAAATAATGGATGGCACTACTACCCTTGATCACGTAGAAAGTTATTTCGGAATGCGCAAGATAAGCTTGGGAAAGGATGAAAATGGATATACCAGAATCATGCTTAATAACAAACCCTTTTTTCAATTTGGCCTTTTAGATCAGGGCTGGTGGCCAGATGGGCTTTTTACTGCTCCTACAAAAGAGGCAATGATGTACGATGTAGAAATGACAAAAAAATGGGGATTCAATATGCTACGTAAACACGTAAAAATTGAGCCGGCCAGTTTTTACTACGAGTGTGATAAAATGGGTATGCTTGTCTGGCAGGATATGCCTAATGGTAATTATCTGGATGAACTTCGAATTCAGGCTTGGGAGGAAGAAGATGCCAAAAGAGATGAAGAATCTTCTACTCAATTTGAAAGAGAACTAAAAGAAATGATGGATTATTTTCATTCTTTCCCATCTATAGTGGTTTGGGTGCCTTTTAATGAAGGCTGGGGCCAATACGATACTGAGCGTGTAACCCGGTGGACTGAAAATTACGACCCAAGCCGTTTAATTGATTCTCCCAGTGGTTGGGCCGATCGTAAAGTAGGCGATATGATTGACGTGCATCTCTACCCCGGCCCCGGGATGGAATTACCCGAAGAAAACCGGGCGTCTGTACTTGGCGAATTCGGAGGAATAGGCTGGGTCGTTGAAGATCACATCTGGTGGGATAAGCGAAATTGGGGTTACCTCACATATGAGGATCAGGCCGGATTTAAGAAGCGCTTTACAGAATTAATGGAAGACCTCGTAAGTCTGAGAAGCTTCGGCCTTTCTGCAGCGATTTATACGCAAACCACAGATGTAGAAGGGGAAGTAAATGGGTTGATGACTTATGACAGAGAGGTAATTAAAATAAACCCCCAAGAGACTCAGAAACTCATAAGCCCCCTTTATAAAAAATCTCAGGAATATGAAACCATTATTTCAGATTCAGAAATCGAATCAAATACTTGGCTGGTAAACTTTAGTAAGCCTTCTCCAGATAAAAAAAAGCAGCCTGCAACGGCTATAGATGGCATATGGAAAAAAGAAAAGGCACCATTTAGTTCCTATGATAATTATTTCCTTCCTGAAGGATCATTATGGGCAACCAATAAGCAGCTCAATCTTAAAAAAGAGTTTAATCTTTCATCGATTCCAGACAAGATTATTCTTCGATATTATCTGGACAAATCAGCAATGAACGTCTATCTAAACGGCAATTTAATTGCAAGTGAAAAACACGAAGGAGGCAGAAAAAGACATTATAGAAATATGCTGGTCGCAGATGCTTCAAAACATTTAAAAACAGGTAAGAATGTAATTAGCATTCAAGTTACTGCCGCAAAAGACGATCATTCCTTTGATATAGGTCTGTACACCACCTCCATGAAAGATGAATACGAAGTTTTTCCTGCTGAATCAGGAAACTAAAATTAAAATATCTATGAATACCATAAAAACTAGCTTAATTCTAATAATCATCGCACTATTCGTGAGCTGTTCTCAGTCTGAAAATAATTCAACAGACTCAACAGATGATATGGGTCAATCTGATGACGAGCCCATAAACACTCAGGTTTTGGATGACTCCAAAAATTTGGGAGTGAATTTTAATGAGCAATTACAATTCATTGATAATGATCAATTAATAGCTTTAAAAACTGAATGGGTACGAGGATTCTTAGACTTCTTTCGATACTATGAGGATCCTTCCCTACTTAATACTGATGAACAAGTCTCAAGGTATCTAAGTTTACAGACTTATAATTTTAAAACAGTACTCAATATCAAGTTTTTATTTCGTGATAAAGATTACCCTCCACAAGGATCGGAAGAATTACAAAATCAAATGAATATGCTTCAAACGATTCTGGATAAAACTTGGGGCAAGACTGATATTATTATTGTAGGAAATGAACCTTTTATTGAAACGGATGCAGCAGATTATGGTGAGAGTATGCTTAATTATTATAAGGAAGCTGCGCAACTTGTTAAAGCCTACGGCGATGAACACGGTTCTAAACCCATATTCATTGGGGCTTTTGATAATACATATCAGGATCGGCGCCAGAACTTGCCAATCTATAATGAATTTTTTGATTATGCAGAAAACACCTCTTGGATAAGTGGCGTTGATCTTCACATCCACCATAGCAATCCCGATGAAATGAATGCAGCCTTAGACTATGCTGCAAATCGTATTCGGGAAGATCAAAAAATAATTGTGTCTGAATTTTCATTAATGAAACATTTCAGAAGTAATCTTAATGCCAAGATACCAGCAACTTTTGCAGCAACTTATAATTTTTCTGAAAATCTTAGAAATTATCAATACATCGATTACGCATTAAAAAATCAAGTCGAAAAAGCGCAGTGGGAAGCATTTCTAAGTCAAAGTCCTTGGTTTGAAAACCGTAAACACTACCTCAGTAACAGTTTTTACGATATTTTTTCAAAACACGACAAATTCTTTCTCGCAAATTACGCTTTTAGGCAGTCATACCCATTCAATGTAGATTATACTGCAACGACAGATCCTTGGATTTTAAATGGTCTCTACGCAAACCGTACGGTAGAAGAAGATCCTGAAACCGGCAGGTATCAATTTAATTATGCTTGGGCAGACGACTTCATCGCTATTCAAAATAATTCAAACTAAACTTAAAACTATTCTAAAAACTGACGTATTATGATAAAAGCCAAATTTTGGAAATACCTTGTTTCGCGTTTGTCGGTAATGGCATTAGTGCTAAATACCCTAAGCGCAATGGGACAAAACGTACAAATTACCGGAACAGTTACCTCGGTAGAGAGCGGCTCTGCATTACCCGGTGTAAACGTTCTCGTAAAAGGAACTTCAAATGGTTCTCAAACTGATTTTGATGGGAACTATAATTTAAGTAATGTTCCTGCTAATGCAACCCTGGTTTTTAGCTATGTGGGCTTTGCAACTCAGGAAATTGCGGTCAATAACCAGTCTGTTATTAATGTAAATCTAGAAACGGATCAAGAATCCTTAAATGAAGTTGTGGTAATAGGGTATGGAACCGTCAAAAAAAGTGATTTAACCGGTGCCGTATCTTCAGTCAAAGCGGAAGAACTCAACCCGGGGGCAAACGCATCGGTAGAACAAGCTTTACAAGGTAGAGTTGCCGGGGTACAGATTAGTCAAAAGAGCAATGAGCCCGGTGGCGGCCTTAGTGTCAACATCAGGGGGGCGGGTTCTATAAGTGCCGGTACTGAACCTCTTTATGTTGTGGACGGTGTAATCGTTAATAATGGTTCTGTAGCTGCAACGGGAGGTCTTGGGTTTACCGGAAATTCAAATCCCAGAAACCCTCTAAATACCCTAAACCCGGCAGATATCGAATCTATTGAAATTTTGAAAGATGCTTCTAGTACGGCAATTTACGGCTCACGTGGATCTAATGGTGTGGTCATTATTACTACTAAAAAAGGGAAACGGGGTGGACTCAAAGTATCCTATGATGGGTATTACGGGATTCAGGAAGCTGCTGATCCTTTAGATTTACTGAGTGCTACAGAATATCAAACCGTTCTGAATGCTATTATTGAAGATGGAGGAGGGGATCCTGGTCAGGTGATCAATGAAATTGAAGGAAACGGAACAAACTGGCTAGACCAGGTCTTGCAGACTGCTTCTATCCAAAATCATAATATTGGCGTTTCCGGAGGAAATGAGGCGCTCACATTTTATACTTCTTTAAATTATTTTAATCAGGAAGGGTTAGTTAAAACTTCTGGGATGGAACGTTATAATTTAAGAATAAATATAAATTCTAACGCCACTGAGAAATACAGATATGGAATAAATCTTAATGGTTCGTATATAAAAGATGATTTTGCATCTACTGGAACAGGTATCAATGAAAATGGTGGTGCTTTGTATGCTGCAATTAACTATGATCCTACCATCTCACCATTTAATGAAGATGGAAGCTACAAGCTTTCTGACTTTATAACAATTGACAACCCGTTATCTATTTTAGCCGGCGAAGATGCACGTGGTGAGACCTTTCGCTTTTACGGAAACACATTTTTTGAATATTATCTTCTACCTTCACTTTCGGCAAAAGTTCAATTAGGTGCAGATACGCAAAATGTACGCCGCGACATATTTGTACAACCCTTTACACTCGGGGGGCTAGGCACAGGAGGTCTGGCAAGTATTCAAACTGGTCGTAAAGATTATGTTTCTCTTGAAGGAACATTAAACTACAATCAAGATTTTGGTGATGACAACCTGAATGGCCTTTTAGGTATACAGCACGAATATTTTCAAACTAAATCCTTTAGTGGAAATGCGCAGGGTTTTGCCTTACCAGACCTGGGTACCAATGCAATAGGCAGTGGTGATCCTCTATTGAATAATATTGGGAGCAATAGAACTCAGGCCAGGTTTATGTCTTATTTTGCCCGGTTGAATTATACTTTAAATAATAAATATCTCCTTACAGCTTCCATTAGAGCTGATGGTTCTTCACGCTTTGGTGAAAATAACAAGTTTGGTTATTTCCCGTCCGGAGCGCTAGCTTGGAAAATGCATCAGGAAGACTTTTTGAAAAATACAGATTGGATTAACCAATTAAAATTACGAGCTTCTATAGGTGCCACCGGAAACGCAAACATTGGTAATGCCCTTGTATTCCAAACCTTCTCTGCCGGACCAGATTTACTTCTTGGTGACAATTTTTATAATACCATACTTCCATCAAGGATTTCAAATCCTAACCTAACTTGGGAGAAAGCTGTTCAATATGATATTGGGGTAGATTTCGGATTTTTAAACAATCGCATTACTGGTTCACTGGACTATTTTAATAAAGAAACTACAGATTTATTGCTTTTTGTACCGCAACCACTTAATACCGGCTTTGGCGGACAAATTCAAAACTTGGGCGGTGTCAGAAATCAGGGTGTCGAGTTAGGCCTAAACATCAGTGCGTTTAGGAATGGAAATTTCACTTGGGATATAAATGCCAATGCGGCTACCCTTCAAAATCGAGTGCTTGATATTGGTGACCGGGGAAATATTATTAGAGGAGCTCAATCTCAAATACCCGATTTCTCTATTGTAACTCCAGGCCAGACTTTAGATTCTTATTATGGTTTTATCGTAGATGGCGTGTGGCAGGAAGGTGATAACTTTAGTGTTACAGAAGCGCAAGTAAGACCTGGGGATTTGAAATACCGTGATTTGAATGGTGATGGTAACATAAATGGACAGGACAGAACAATAATAGGTAATGCAATTCCTGATTTTACTTGGGGATTGACCAATAATTTCAAACTATATGATTTCACCTTAGACATATTATTTCAAGGCGTTGAAGGAGTTGAAAGATTAAATGGAAATTTAGTTAACACGTATTCTCCAAATAACTTCCGAAGAAATAGAATTGCAGAGCCTCTTCTAAACAGGTGGACCCCAGATAACCCTACAAATGAATACCCTTCATTTGTAAACCCTACCTCTCAAGGAGGTGCTAATGCTTTAATTAATACCAAAACCGTAGAAGACGCTTCGTATATTAGATTACAATCTGTTAGATTAGGATATAATGTACCTTCAGAAAATATTGAGCTGTTTAATAGTATGTCAATATACCTCACGGGCCAAAATTTATTGACAATCACAGATTATAGCGGGGTTGATCCCGCAGCAAATGCAAGCGGCAGCAATTCTTCTGCCCTAGACTTTAATGCATATCCGTTGCCAAGGACATTCCTCTTTGGTGTTAATGTTCAATTTTAAAATACGCGACATGAAAGATATTAAAATAACCAAAATATGGAGTCTCATCTTAGGTTTTCTAATCCTGACTTCTTGTGAAAATGAACTGGAATTAATACCCGTTGATGAGTTTGCTCCAGAAAATGTATTACAAAGCGAAGAAGGACTTGAGGCTTTGTTATTCTCAGCCTATCAAAATTATCAGATGGGTCTTGGATCTCGAAATGCTGTCTTAGTAAACGAAGTAACTACCGACGTTGGCTTTGTGAGAATTGGTGCGGTTGAGCGAGAGATGAAACCATTTATCGACTTTAACTGGGATCCCTCTAATGATCAGTTTCAAGGTTTATTTTGGGCAGGCAGATACAGTGCAATAAGAGATGCCAATACGCTCCTCGATAATATTGACAATTCAGACGTAGGTGAAGATATTAAGCGAAGAATAATTGCCGAGGCCCGATACATCAGAGCCTTTGAGTATCACTATATGTACAGAGCCTTTGGTCTAGTGCCACTGCGCACCACTACAGACCTCACGATACAACCAAAAGAGCTTGGTCTGCCTACAGAAGAAGAATTCAGAACTTTTGTAGAAACAGAATTAAGAGAAGCCGCGGAAGACCTTCCTTCGCCATCAGAACAATCCACAGTAGGCCGCGCCAATAAAGGTATGGCTTATGCCGCCCTTACCAAATTTCTAATGAATACTAGACAATGGAGTAAAGTTGTTGATGTTACACAAAGTTTGATGCAATTAAATTATTATGAGTTATTCCCAGAATACCGTGCTGCATTCTTTGTAGAAAATGAAAACAACAGGGAAATGATTGTGGTGTGGCACCTTAAAAATGAGCAAGGTTTTCACAACAATTATCCTAATGGAGCTTTTCCTCCTGGATTCAAAATGGCTGATAAAATCCCAGAATTCGTCTGGGAACCGAGTATGGCAAACTGGGCAACACAATTTAGTATGAGGGATGAGTTTTATGACTCTTTTGATGATAATGATGATAGAAAACAAACCATCATTGAGACCTATACTAATTTAGGCGGAAATCAGGTAAACCTAAGAGGAACACCAAACAACACCCGAAGTCTCAAATATTTTGATAATGATCAACTAGGTGCATTCTGCGGATCAGATATGCCTTACCTACGTTATGCTGACATTTTGCTATGCAGAGCTGAAGCTTTAAACGAGGTCAATAACGGTCCAACTCAAGAGGCTGTTGATTTAGTAAATCAAGTAAGAACAAGGTCAATTGATGACCCCTATACACTAACCGAAGTCGGCGGAAAAGATGGATTTAATGACATCATACTCCAGGAGCGAGGTTGGGAGTTTTTCTCTGAAGGTAAACGTCGGGAAGACTTAATACGTCACGATAAATTTATCGAATATGCCCAGGATAGAGGTTTAAATGCTCAGGCTTTTCAAATATTTTTTCCTTATCCACAAGCTGAAGTTGATGCTAACCCTGCATTACAACAACGGGAAGGATATTAATTAAATTAGTATGAAAAGTAAAATCATTGGTCTATTATTTTTTCTGATATCCTGTACTCTTTGGAGTCAGGAACTGGGTTCAAATTTTAATCACAATCCTGAAATAATAGACTTAGAATATCTCAAAAAAGCACAGGTAGATTGGGTTAGAACTACCCCCAGGATACTCGATTATGCTTTTGGAGATTTGAATTTAGAAACAAATCCCGGCATTCTCAAAGTTATTGAAGCCGGGCAAAATGGTTATAAAATAGCATTTGGTTTTCGCTGGGATTTTGCCAGCCACGATATGCGCATTCCCGCTGCCGGCTCTGTAGAAGAAAGCAAATTGTTTGCAACTGCCAGAAAAATTCTCGAAAAAGTAGGTCCTTACGTCGATATTTTCAAATTAGGCAATGAACCCAATCTGGAAACAATGGATGCAGATATGAAAAAAGGACAGGATGGTAAAATCCCCTTAAAGGAATTTACGGAGAGACTATTATACCAAGTAGTTTTACCCTATTTTGAGGAAGATTCTATCTCGGGTAAACCGGACATTTACGTGGGGTCTTTCCCTTTATTGTTTGCTGAGAAAATGCAAAAGAACGAAGCCGTGAATGCCTTACTCCGGTTTACACAGGAAAATGAGGACATAGCAGGCTTAGCCATTCATTTACACATTGAAGATACGCTCGAAATAGATCAGGCTTTTAAATATGCCAGAAGCATTATAAAAGACAAGCCTTTTATAATTCCAGAATTTTCTTTGCACCGCCTTTATAGAAGGAAGCTTTCCGAGCCTCTTGACATAAATGCAGCCGGCCGCAAATTTGCAGAACACTATAAACGCAACCCAAAATGGAAATTGTATGAATGGTTTGAGGTTGCAAATACGAATGGCGTGAGTTCAGAAGAATGGGAAGATCTTTTTAAAACCCGAAGCTGGTATCCTCAACATTATTTAAAAATCTATTTCGAGAGATTTGAAAAATATGGAGTAGTATTAGCTACCTATCCACTTTTCCAGCAAAGTTGTCCAGAAGATATGACACCTAATTCTCCAGCTTGGTTCATCAATCCCATTTTTTGTCAAAAATCATTATTACCTCAGGAAGATGGCTCTATTTCACCAAATCCCTTGTGTTATAAAGATTTTATTGAACTTGTGAATAAAAATAGAACATAAAACAGTAGTATATTATGAAAAACATCATTACACGAATAGGTATAATGTTCATTATGACAGCATTGGTTTTTGCTTGTACAGATGATGACTCCATACCTAGAAATCCTGTGATAAAAATCACAGGATCCACTTTAGACTTTGGAAGTATCGATATAACTGAAAGTTCTCAGGTACGGTCTTATACAATAGCTGCAGAAGATCTTAGTGCGCCTATTACAATTGAAGTTGAGGAGCCATTCTATCTTTCATTAAATGCGAGTGGAGACTTTAGCAATTCCATTTCCATTGAAGCCGGAGATTTCGGGAATGAGGCCTTGCCGGTATTTGTGAAATTTGAACCTGCATCTTCAGATGAAGGTCTGTATCAGAAAACCATTACACATACCAGTGAAGACAGAGAAAAAATAGCCAGTATTGCGGTTTCTGGAATTGCTACAATCCCGGGAGAACCCATGTTAGTTTCAGATAAGACTAGTATAGTTTTTGGAAATGTAATTATAAATGAACAATCTCCTGTACAAAGCTACTCCCTTTCGGGGACTGACCTTGAGGCAAATCTTACCTTAAATACAAGCGGCCCTTTCCGTATTTCTATGTCTGAAAACGGAACTTTTTCAAATACGCTAACTTTTAGTGCGGCAGATGTTATGGATGACACCACTGTTTATGTTAGGTTTGAACCTACGGAAGAAGGAGAGGCATCAGGCCAAATAAGCCATAGTTCAGATGATTTTAATGAACCCATTGAAGTAGTTTTGACTGGAACGGGTGATCCTATTCCAGACGTTGCTTTAACAACTAATCCAGGTACTCTTGATTTTGGTTCCATACCGCTCAATCAATCTTCACCTATTTTGTCCTATACTTTATCTGGGATGGGCCTTACATCAGATGTAACGGTTACAGCACCTGCAAACTACTTGATTTCCCGTACTGAAAATGGTACATTTACCAGTACCTTAGTCATTCCTGCATCTGATTTTTCGGGAGATGTACAGGTATTTGTTCGATTTCACTCAAACGGCAATACAGGTGATAAATCTGATGAAATCATACATACAACTTCAGATTTAGAGAATGTTGACAGCCTGATATTAAATGCAGTATCCATCTCTGCTGAAACAAAATTGTTTACTGAAGATTTTGATTATCCTGCAGGTAATGCTATCCCTGCGACTAATCGAACCGGAGACGGATCGCAGAATGAAGCACTTGACGGCTGGATTAAAGTAAGACCGTCAAACTCAGATATTTTAGTTGAAAATGAAGGTCTATCTTATTCGGGATACTCGGGTTCTAACGTAGGAAATGCTGTGAAGTTAAAGATGGATGATCCTGGAAGTAATAGTAATGTATACGCATATAACCTTTCTATGCAGCAAACTGGTGATTTTGCAGGAGCTTATTATACTTCATTTATGCTTCGAGTTGATGCCCTACCCGATGAAGCTAACGGGGGTTTTAACAGGAGTATTATGCTCACAGACTGGTTACCTAATGGTACTGCTAAATTTCTTAGCAGCGTACAGGTAAACTACAATGGAGGCAACCCTAAGTTAGGTGTTATGTATGAAGGTGCTTTCACCCTAACTGATATCACTCCTGAGATTGGTAAAACCTATTTAGTGGTACTAAAACATATTGTAACAGATACTGATCAGGGCAATAACAATAATGCGGCCGAAATTTACGTTTTTCAAGATGGGAACATACCCACATCAGAGCCTGGATCCCCTAATGCCAGAGTAGAAATTGCTGATACCGGAGATAATTATCTGGTTAAAGCGGTAACCCTTGTAAGAGATAACAGCCGAGGAGGAAGTTATTTAGTAGACGGTGTCCGGGTGAGCACGCAATGGGGAGATTTGTTTGAATAACAAGTATATTTAAAAGGTAGGAGCCCTAAAACTCCTACCTTTATAAAATAGCCCATTATGAATGGAATTGTACTTACGATTGTCTTAGCCCTATTGATACCTGGTTATCTGATTTCCCAAAAGAAATCAGTAAAGCCAAACATTTTAGTCTTTGTTGCAGATGATCTGGGGTATGCAGATGTAGGTTTTCAAGGAAGTAAAATACCTACTCCTAACCTCGATAAATTGGCAAATGGAGGGAGCATCTTAAATCGTTTTTATGCAGCACCCATTTGTTCTCCTACCCGCGCAGGTTTTATAACAGGTAATTATCCTATTCGATTTGGAATGATGAGAGCAGTAGTGCCCCCAACCAGATTATATGGATTACCCGAGCAACAAGTTACGCTTGCGGAGGCTTTAAAAGAAAATGGATATAAGTATCGCGGTGTAGTAGGCAAATGGCACTTGGGTGGTCGCAGGCAACAATGGCTGCCTGAACGTCACGGCTTTAATTATTCCGTAGTTTGTTATAATGGAGCTGTAGATTATTTTACTCAAAACAGAGATGGCGAGCGCGATTGGCATAAAAACGGTAAACCTTTTGATATCACAGGATACACTACAGATCTTATCGAATCTGCCGCTATTGATTTTTTAGATCAAATACCTAAGGAGGAACCATTTTTCCTATATGTGCCTTTTACAGCCCCCCACTCCCCTTTTCAGCCAAAAGAACACGACAAGCTTCCTTTTATAAAAGGAAACGATAACAGGAAAGCCTATGCTGCGATGACTCATGGTTTAGATAAAAGTGTAGGAGTAATTCTAAACAAATTAAAAGAAGAAAATAGATTTGATAATACGCTGATTATTTTTTTTAGTGATAACGGGGGTGTTCCTGGCGTTGCAGATAATGGAAAGTTCAGAGGTGGGAAATTTAAAGTATATGAAGGCGGTATTCGCACCGTTGCCGCACTACAGTGGAAGGCAGGAGATATTCCAAAAGGCCCGATTGATCAACCTATATCTTATGTAGATATTTTCCCTACTATAATGGGAATTGTAGGCAATTCCGAAAATTATAAAACCGATGGAAAAAATCTCTACCCAGCCTTGCAATCTCAAAGATTAGAAAACAATGAAATCTTTTCATATATCGATCAAAATTTAAATAAAAAAGAAGAGCTTTCCCTAATTCAGAATGACTGGAAACTTGTCATTATTCGGAGCGCTTCCGATAATGAAAGTGTATTTAATACTGAAGAGTTGTATAACCTCAGTAAGGATCCATCTGAAAAAAATAACTTAATTGATGAATATCCTAAAATAGCAACAGGCTTAAAACAAAAACTTCAAAAATATTATGACCAGAAGCTAAAAGACCAAATTCCAAGATATCAGGACACAGAACATTTTTTTGAAAACGATATCATACCGCAGTGGCAACCCAAATACTAAATGGATTTTCAAAGAATTATGAAAACCAAATACTTCATTCTCTTATTCTTGTTCCTCGCGTTCCATACCCGTGCTCAAGATGAGGTATCTACTACCAGCAAGAAACCTAATGTATTGATGATTGTGGTAGACGATATGAACGACTACCCGATGACCCCACGATTTAATGAAGTGCAAACCCCAAATCTTGATGCCTTTGCAGAATCTGCTGTAAACTTCAGCAAGGCATACTGCGCAGGACCTATTTGTAATCCTTCTCGAGCCTCGGTAATCAGCGGAATTGCTCCATACAAAAGTGGCATCTATGATAATAGCGATGCTTGGGAGACGAGTCCGCTGGTTAATATATCCAAACCTCTTCCTCAAGCTTTTAAAGAAAATGGCTATACCACGATGTGGTCTGGTAAATTCTGGCATGGTATAAAAACCCCTTCACCAAAAAAACTTAAAGTCTGGTGGGATGAATACAACTCACACGAGACCTTTGGACCCTATTCGCCAGATAAACAAAAATCAGAATCTTTTTCAAGAGAAGGAAACATAAACTATGGTAGCCTTGATATACCAGATGACGAATGGCAAGATACCCGAGTAGCAAACCAGACTATAGAACGTTTACAACGTGAGTATACCCAACCTTTTTTCATGGTTTGTGGTCTGGTCAGACCCCATTCTCCATTTACGGCGCCGCAGCGATTTTACGATTTATATGATGTTGACCAGTTAGCAACGCCTCCCTGGAAAGAAGATGATAGATCTGATATTCCTAATGAAATCTGGAACATTACGAAGAATAAAATCTATATGGATAAACTAATTTCTTCCGGTCAGTGGCCTTTCCTGATACAATCCTATCTTGCAAGCATTTCTTTTGCAGACTGGAACATCGGCCGTATTCTTAATGCCTTAGAAAAAAGCAATTACGCTGAGAATACAATTGTGATGATATGGTCAGACCATGGATTTCATTTAGGGGAAAAATCCCATTTTGGAAAATGGGCATTATGGGAACGAACAACGCATACTTTATTTATGATTAAACCAGTGAAGAAGCTAGCTCAAGCACAAATTATAGATAAAACTGTAAGCTTACTTGATATATACCCTACTTTGAAAGAACTATGTTCTTTAAAAGGAATACCTGAAAATCAACTAGATGGGATCAGCCTGGTTCCTTTGCTAAAAAACCCTGAACTATCTTGGAATAAACCAGTTATCACAACCTATCTTCAGGGGAATCACGCCGTGAGAAACGATAGGTACAGGTACATTCAATATGCTGGTGGCGGAGAGGAACTGTATGATCTGAAGCAAGACCCTAACGAATTTAATAATTTGGCTGGGAATGGTGAATATCATAATATTAAAGAAGATCTTAAAACCCATATTCCAGAAGTAAATGCTAACCCTTCAGGTCCGAGGAGGAGGAAGTAACTGTCATCTGCATATTCAATATTTTAAACCAATAAATTATACACTTTATTTTGATTCCTTTCACCTTAAGCAGAATTTTAAAAAAAATACTGGTAATCTTAATTATAGGCTGCCTCAACATTCTCAATGCTCAGAAAAAACCCAATATAATTCTAATACTCACTGATGATATGGGTTACAGTGATATTGGTTGTTATGGAGGAAATTTTGTACCTACTCCAAATATTGATCTTTTGGCTCAAACCGGTACAAAGTTTATGCAATATTATACGGCAGCTCCAATATGTTCACCTTCACGCGTTAGTATATTAACGGGTATGTATCCCGCAAAATGGAATTTCACTACATTTCTTAATAATAAGAAAAGCAATCTAGAAGCTGAGCAGGCCAATTATTTAAATACCAATGCGCCATCAATGGCAAAGGTTTTTAAAAATGCCGGTTACGCAACCGGCCATTTTGGAAAATGGCATATGGGAGGTGGCAGGGATGTTCAAAACGCTCCCGGATTTGAAAAATACGGATTTGATGAACACATAAGCACTTACGAAAGTCCAGATCCAGATCCGCTTATAACTGCAACAGATTGGATTTGGTCACCTAACGACAGTATTAAGCGATGGGACCGAACGAAGTATTTTGTAGATAAAACACTTGATTTTCTATCCAGACATTCAGAAAAGCCGTGTTTTGTAAATCTCTGGCCAGATGATATGCATACACCCTGGGTTCCTGAAGTCGACTGGCGATACACCGGAAAATTTCCGCTAAATCCTAAAGAAGAAAAGTCTTTTAAGCTCGTTCTGCAAGAATTTGATAAACAAATAGGCCGTTTAGTAGAGGGGCTGGAAAAAATGGGTATTGCAAACAACACCATTATCCTATTTACAAGTGATAATGGTCCTTTACCTAGTTTTAGAGGAAGTAGAGCTCTGGGGTTAAGAGGGTCTAAACTGTCGCTTTACGAAGCCGGTATTAGAATGCCTTTTATAATAACCTGGCCCGGCCATATCCCTCAGGGGAAAACTGATAGTCTATCTGTATTGAATTCTACTGATTTAATGCCTTCCCTGGCATCTATGGCAGGAGTTGAGCTACCACCTAACTATCAGGGTGATGGTGTTGATATGAAAAGTGTGTTGCTGGGAAATGAGTCTGTGCGCAGACAGGATATGTTTTGGGAATATGGTAGAAATGAGCACGCTTTCAATTACCCTAAAGGTAAAGACAGAAGTCCAAATCTGGCTATTCGTTCCGGCAATTGGAAATTACTGACAAATTATAATGGTGACCAAATAGAACTTTACGATTTAGAACACGATAGGTTTGAAACTCAAAATGTTGAAAAAAAACATCCAGAACTTGTTAAAGAGCTTCAAAGAAAATTAAAAACATGGAGAATGTATCTGCCAGAACTTACTCCCTCTCGAGTAGATCCTAACAAATCTTAATAAAAATATTCACCTTCACTAACCCTGTATAAAATGATTTATTCACCCACATACAAAGCCTATCTATTTAATTACAGAATTGTGCTTTACTTTTTGGCTATTAGCTTCCCGTTATTTGCACAGGCTCAGGAATTAAAAGATAAAAACAAGCCTAATTTTGTTTTGGTCATCGTAGATCAATTTAGGGCTGATGCCAGTAAAAGAGAAGGTTTTGCCTTAAACACCACCCCCTTTCTAGATAGCCTAGCACAAAAGGGTGCTTGGTTTGATAAAGCCTACTGCGCAATGCCAGCCTGTGTTCCCAGTCGTACTTCTATGATTACTGGGAGGTTCCCGAGTGCGACCCGGGTTAATAGCAATATGAACCTTCAGGATGCCTACTTTACCAAAGATCTTTTTGAGGTGGTAAAATCAAAAGGTTATAAAACTGCATTAGTTGGTAAAAACCATACTTATCTTCAACCCAAAGATTTTGACTTTTGGAAAGCCTACAGCCATTTGGGGTCAGGAGACCCGGAAACTCCTGAGCAGAAAAATTTCAATGAATATCTGCGGAGTACCAACTTTTATATGTACGATAAGGCAGCTCCTTTTTCTGCTGAACTTCAAATGCCGGCCCAAATTGTGAGTACTGCTCAAAATTGGATCGATGAAATGCTGACCGAGCAATCTCCATTCTTTTTATATGTTTCAATTCCTGAGCCTCATAATCCTTATCAAGTTTCTGAACCATATTATTCCATATTTCCTCCCCAATCTCTTCCCAGCATTGATACAAATAAAAAATCATTGCAAAAAAAAGGTAAACCTTACCTTCTGTTAAACGAATTACTGGAAATGGGCTATGGGGACTATGAAGCCCAAATCCCACGTATACGAAGTAATTATTATGGAATGATGCGGTTAATTGATGATCAAATGAAAGAATTGGTGAATCACCTTAAAAAGAAAAATGCTTTGGACAACACCATATTCATTTTTGTATCAGATCATGGTGATTATGTTGGAGAATATGGTTTGATCAAAAAAGGTGCGGGTATGGCAGAAAGCCTGACCAGAATACCGATGATCTGGCACGGACCGGGAATTATAAAAGATAAGCAACCTCAGGACGCGCACGTAAGTAATGTGGACATTATGCCTACGATATGTGATTTAATTAACGTTGAAATCCCTGATGGTGTTCAGGGCAGAAGTCTATGGCCTTTATTGCAGGGAAAAACTTACCCGGAAGAAGAATTTTCCAGTATAGTGGTTCAGCAGGGATATGGAGGGATTCGTTTTGACAATTTTGACGAATATAGCCCTTATACCGATGATGGTACCGTTGTAAAAGGAAAGCAACAAACCGATGAGCTTAACACCTGGACCCAAAGTGGAAGACTGAGAATGCTAAGAAAGGAAGACTGGAAACTGGTTTTTGATATGCAGGGTAAGGGAGAGTTATATAATTTAGAAAAGGATCCCTCCTCTGTTGTAAATTTATATGATGACAAGTCCTATTCAAGCAAGAAGCAAGAATTGCTGGAAGATCTTTTAATATGGGAACTAAGGTCTGAAGATCCGCTTCCTCTGCCCCACCCCAATAAAAACAGAAAGTATGGGTTTAAAAGAGACTCCTTAAATTACTATAGCCCTTATAGTACGCGCAATTAATTACTAATAGCAATCAGCATCTAGAAGAATTCTCAAAATTTTTAGAAAGTAACTTGTGGTGAGGACTTTTTAAAGATTAAACTTTTCAACTGGTTTTAGTCAGTAGTTAAATAACCGCATCGTTAAGCGCTATCTGGCTTGAAGCCCCCTTTTCCTGGGTGAAACCAGATTCATAAGCCAAAGTCTTCAGGTTAAAAATTTTTTAGCCACTCATTTGTTTACTGGTATTAATTTCTTCATTCATGAATTCAGACGGAGTCATCTGATAATGTTTTTGAAAATTTCGACCGAAACTGGTCTGGGAGCGATAGCCTATAGCCTCTGAAACCTCATAGATCTTCATATTAGTAGATTTTAGTAAAAACGCAGCTTTTTTAAGTCTGCTTGTTTTTATTAATTCATTCGGAGACATATTTGATATCTCTTTAATTTTTCTGTATAAGGTAGTCCTACTCATATTCATCTTCCCTGAAAGAAATTCTACATTCATATCAGGATCTTGTAAATTCGTATCAATTACCCGATCCAGTTTGGCGAGAAAGCTTTTATCTGCTTCGGAAAAAGATATTGATTGCAAATGAGCCAGTGGCGAATGACTAAAGTGTCCTAAAATTGATTTACGGTTTTCCAATAAGTTAGATACCTGAACCTGAAGATGCTCCATAGAAAAAGGTTTAGATATATAGGCATCTGCACCAGCTTCTAAACCTTCTATTTTAGCATTTAAAGCGTTTTTTGCTGTTAGCAGGATTACCGGTATGTGATTAGTTTTCATATCACTTTTAATATGTTCACACAGTTCTATCCCGCTTTTAGCTGGCATCATAACATCACTAATTACCAATTGAATATTAGATTGCTCAAGACATTTTATGGCTTCAAAACCGTTTCTGGCTTTAATGATTTTATAGAAAACAGCCATTTCCGAAGCGATAAAGTCAAGGAGCTCCTCGTTGTCTTCCGCAATTAATAGGGTTGGCGCATTTTTATCAAAACCCACTTTTTCAATTTCGTCAATTGGTTTTTTGGCATGAGGTTCTGAATTAATTGTCTTAAACTCTTCTTTCTGATGTATAGGCATTTTTAAAATGAATGTGTTCAATTTTTTATTATCAAAATTGATAGACAAACTGCCGTTGTGTAACTCAGCTAAAGAATAGGAAAGGGAAAGACCTATACCACTACCGGTGGAAGATTGATCCTGGTCGGGAATCCTATAAAAAGGTTCAAATATGCGATGTTTTAAAGCTGATGAAATGATTTTACCATCATTTTGAATGATAATTTCAAATTCCTGATCACGTTTAATAAGTTTTACCTTGACTAAGAAATTTGAATATTTAATAGCATTACTGAATAAATTACTTAGAATTTTTTTAATCGCTTCTTCATCTACATAGGCAAACACCTCTTCTTCAGTCTGATGCATTTTAAACTTAATGTCCTTATCCTGAATGAGCTGACTAAATCGCACATAAGTCTCTTGTAATAATTCATTAATGTTAACTTTAAAAAAACTGAGTTTTACATGCTTCATTTCGGTTTTTCTAAAGTCGAGCAATTCATTAACCAGGTTTAGAAGCCTAGAAGTATTTTTATCCATAATACCCAGATTTTTAGGTATATCCGGGGATTGATAGGAACTCTTTAATAATTTTTCCAGCGGGCCTTTAATTAGAGTAAGTGGTGTTCTTATCTCGTGTGCGATGTTGGTAAAAAACTCTATTTTGGCCTGATAAATCTCTTTTTCTTTCTGACTTTCGAGTTGTTTTATTCTTCGATTATGTTTGCTCTTATTGTATCTATGATAGTATCGCATTAAAAAATAAATAAGCACCAGTAGTAAACACGTATAAAGTATATAAGCTGTTTTACTAAATAAAAACGGAGGTAATATTTCTATTTTAAGAGCCTGGCTCTCTGCGCTCCAAACACCATGATTATTTAAAGCTTTGACCTTAAAGGTATAGTTTCCCGAAGGCAGTTCGGTAAAACTAACTCTATGATTTCTACCTACAGATACCCAATTATCATTAAGCCCTTCCAGTTTATAATAATATTGTGTCATTTCTGGAGCTGTAAAAGTAAGAGAGGAAAATTCCAGACTAAATGTAGATTGGGTATGATTAAGCGTGATGGCATTTTCAAATGAGAGTGACTGGTCTAGTGGAGAATTTATATCCTGTACCCTCACATCTTCATTATTGATCTGAATATCGTTTATATAAATGGGCGGATGATAATTATTCTGAATAAATTCTGCTGGATTAAAACTGATCATCCCACTAACACTCCCAAAGTACATCTCACCGGTTTCATCCCGGTAAGCTGAGCTATAATTAAACTGATCGCTCAACAACCCGTTGGACTTGGTGTAAACATTCAGTTTTTCCTGATCGGGATGATACTCTATTAAACCACTTGAACTGCTAATCCACAAATCCTGTTCGTCATCTTCAAGAATGGAGTATGTAACATTACTGGGAAAACCATTTTCTCTAGTAAGACGGGTAAAATTTTTCTTATTCCTGTTGTAAAGGTTGAGTCCGTTCTCTGTGGTGATCCACAACCGGTCTTTTGAGTCCTGAAATAGACCATTAATTACATTGGAGCTAAGACTGTTCGGATTATTACGGTCGTACTTAAAAAATCCCTTTTCTCCTGTTTTTGGGTCAAAATAATAAAGTCCATCCCAGTAGGTTCCTGCCCAGAAAACGCCGTTATGATCTTCAAGTAAATAAGTATAATGGTATAACTCGGGAAAACCGTTTACGATTTCAAAAGATCGTGTTTCTTCAATATATTTATGAATTCCTGATGATGTTAAAACAAAAATTTCTCCGTTTTGTGCTTCATAGATATAAAGAATAAAATTACTCCTTAGTCCTCCACTACCTTCGGTTCCAAAATGACGAATCATTTTACCGGTTTCAATATTCAGAATGTCCAGGCCATGTTCAAAGGTACCAATCCATAACTCGTTGCCTCGAGCCAGTAAACCGTGTATATTATAGTGTGAGATGCTGCCATTATTTCTTACGGAAGGATAATTTTCAAATTTTCCTGTTTCTATGTTTAGTTTATTAAGGCCTGCATCTTCTGTTCCTATCCATAAATTACCGTAATTATCTTTTTCAATTTCTCTTACAGCATTACCGCTTATTGAATTTTCGCCTACCCTTGGAAAATATCGTTTAAAGGGGGTAAACTGTTTCTGAAAATAATTTACTCCGCCAAAATAAGTTCCTATCCACACGCCACCCTCATTGTCCTCAACGAGGGAATAAATTGCATTATCTGAAAGTGAATAGGGGTTGTTGTAATTCTTTTTAAAATTCTCATACACCTTACTTTTCAGGTCATAAATATAGATGCCCGATTCGCTTGCAACCCATAATTCTGAGGAATCTTTCTTCAAAAAATTTCTGACAAAAAGCGGGTTTTCCTTTTCATTAAGAAGCAACTCTGTAGTATGAGCAGAAGTATTATAAACAAAAGCTCCGTTATTCTTAGTACCTATATAAAGTGTGTCTGCTGAAATAGCAGCATTGATTTCCGTAATGATTAAAGGCCGATCACTCTGGAGTGTTATATTCTGGAACGAGTTGTTATCTTCTACAAATTTGTAAATCTCTTCTGAAGAGGACACATAAATGTCCCCGGCAGCACTTGCAGAAATAAACGAGACATATGTTTGTTTATAAATCTCTTCTACAGTCTGATTATTATCTAAAGATCTTTTGTGAAGGTTTCCCGCTGCACTAAACCACAAATTTCCTTTACTATCATGCGTAATATCCAGAATGGGCTGGTCTTTGGTACTTTCTAATAGACTAAATGATTCTGTTTTCTCATTATACTTGAATAATCCCGTATCTGTACCTACCCAAATTACATTACCATACTCATGTAAACAGCGTATAAAATTGCTACCTATACTGTTTTGATCTCCAGGCTTATGCTGAAAAATCTTATAGCTATATCCATCAAACCTATTAAGCCCATCTTTGGTTCCAAACCACATAAATCCTCTATGGTCCTGCAACATGCTGATTACAGAATTATGAGACAAACCATCTTCAACTTTGTACTGTCTAAAGGATAAGCGCTGCCCCTGAGCAATTAAACCCGAAATTAGAATCAAAATGAATAGGAAATTCTTCATAGATACAAAACACGTGATTTCTTCATTCGCCTTAAGAATCAATAGGTTTCATCTTTCAACAATTTGATTCAAAATGCTTATAAATTTAACTTTTTATTAAACTTGAAACAATTCGTCTAAATATTGAAACAGAATTTCAACGCATATTAACTTGAAATTAATCTACTTTGAAAAACGAAAGGTTGACAAATTTACCTTGTGATATTTTATAATTTCTCAAAATAGATATAGGGAAATTATGAAACATTCAAATCCGGACAAATTATTCAACCCATTCAAGTAATGATTTGAAATGACATTATTCGTCAAATTGTTTCAATCAACTAACTACAAATTAAATTTTTTTAAAATGGAATTTTATGAAAACTAAATTACTTGTTGAACTAAAAGTGATTGTTTTATTGACTTTACTGTTTTCCAGTTCTCATCAAATGTTTGCGCAGGAAATGGAAGTCAAAGGAACTATTACTTCAGAAGAAGGAGAACCCATACCTTTTGTAAATGTGGTAGTCAAAGGAACATCTTCAGGAACATCTGCAGATATAGATGGGAATTACTCCATTACTACTCCTGAAAACAGTACACTCGTCTTTAGCTACGTAGGTTATGTCACTCAGGAAATTGCAGTTGCCGATCAGCGCGAAATAAACGTTACCATGACAGCAGATCTCGCAGTGTTGGACGAAGTCGTTGTAGTAGGGTATGGCACCCAGCAGAAAAAAGATCTCACCAGTGCCGTGTCGATTGTAAATTCTGAAGAAATTTCAAAACGTCAAACTACCACTGTTGCTGAAAGTCTACAAGGTCTTGCATCTGGGGTGAACGTAAGGGGTGGCGGACAGCCCGGCCAGGAAGCAAGAATTGAAATTAGGGGTTTAAAAAATCTTCAGGGCTCTAATCCTCTGTATGTTATTGACGGGCTCATAACTACGGCAAACCGGGATTTTAACCCAAACGATATTGAGTCTATTCAAATTCTCAAAGATGCGGCCGCAGCGGCGATCTATGGTTCCCGAGCAGCAAACGGAGTTATCATTATAACGACCAAAAAAGGAAAAAAAGGCCCTTTAAAAGTTGCCGTCAGCACAAAAATGAGTATTACCGAGATTCCCAGATATGATTTAGCGGGGCAAGAGGAGTTTGTACGCTTAAATAATATGGCCTATGATAATGCGGGAGTTCCACGCCAGGATTTAAATCTGGATGTAAATACAGATTGGCAGAATGAAGTTTTCCGCACAGGTTTAATACAAGACCAAAACGTAAGTTTTTCAGGTGGGGGCGATAATTCATCCTATTTTATTTCAGGAAACTATTTTGGAAATAAAGGGACTGTTATTTCTACCGATTTTGACAGAATCTCTTTTCGGGTAAATTCCAGTGGAGAGAAGGGAATATTCAGCATCGGAGAAAATCTCGCCCTGTCAAATGCTAAAACCGATGAGATTGGAGGATCTGATGGTTTTAGAGGAAACCCGTTTTTTGATGTTGTACGCCTGTTTCCTACAATCCCCGTGTATGATGAAGATAATCCCGGAGGTTATGGTTACGGAAAATCTGGTGTAGCTAATGTTTTTGCCGCTAACCCGGTAGCTATTGCCAATCTCATTGATCAGGAAACTGAAAATTTTAGAATACGAGGAAATGTATGGGCAGAACTAGACCCCTTCCCCTGGTTAAATTACCGCTTCAATTTTGGTTATGAATCCAGTTTTGACGAGTATATTTATTTACGACGTGAGGGTAACTGGACACTAAATCAACCTTTTGAACCCTCATTTACCAATCAAAACAGGGCTCAATCTGAAACCTTACTTTTTGAAAACACCCTCACTTTTAAAAAGGAATTTGGTAAACACAATCTTAGTCTTCTTGCAGGAACCACCTATCAAAAAAATACCTATGAACAAATAAACGGCTTAAAGAGAAATCTTTTAGTCAATCCAAATACTGGTGATTATTTCGATGTGTTGGATCTCGGAGACCAGGCTCAGGTAGGAGGCTTTAGAAATGAAGCCTTGCTATTATCTTATTTAGGAAGGTTAGAATACAATTATGACGACCGGTATCTTCTTAATGCTGTTTTACGTAGAGATGGTTCGTCAAGATTTAGTGATGAAAACAAATGGTCTAACTTCCCATCTGTTTCAGCAGGTTGGCGTTTGAGTAATGAAAGCTTTTTTAATTCTAAAACCATCAGTGATTTAAAATTAAGAGCAAGTTATGGGGAGCTTGGAAGCGGAAACATTGGAAATTATGAGTACCAGGGATTCATCAATACTTTTGGAGCAATTGTACTTGGTGATGGACAAACACTCAACCCCTCTGCAACACAAGTAAGACTTGCAAATTCTGAACTGAGATGGGAAACTCTTAAACAGACTAATCTCGGTTTCGATATGGGACTGCTGAATAACAAATTGCAGTTGACAGGAGATTATTTCATAGCTCGAACGGAAGACGTACTTTTTGGATTCCCCATCCTCCTATCTACCGGCAATGATGGTGGCAACCCTATTTCTAATGCCGCCACGGTTGAAAATACTGGGATTGAGTTAAATGCCTCTTACAGGCAACAAATAAATGATGATTTCAGTTTTAATGCCTCAGTAAACTTCACAAGACTCAGAAATGAATTGGTTTCTCTGGGGAATGGACTAAATGAAAGCATTCAGGGAAATACCATTACTCGTTCAGGTGAACCTGTAGGAATGTGGTTTGTACTACAGACAGATGGTTTGTTTCAAAACCAGGATGAAATTGATAATTATACCAATTCTGAAGGTGATGTAATTCAACCCAATGCATTTCCCGGAGACATCAGATTTAAAGATGTAAATGATGATGGACAAATCACAAATGCTGATAAAACTGTTGTAAGCAGTCCCTGGCCAGATTTTGAAATGGGATTTAATGCCAGTGCCCAGTATAAAAATTTTGATTTTTCTATGAACTGGATTGGCTCTTTTGGCGCGACAGTCTATAATGGTTTCCGCAGTGTGGTAGATCGCTTTGACGACGATAGTAATTACCGCGCAGGAATACAGCCCTGGACGCCTGAAAACCCCAATACTGACTTCCCACGGATTGTTAGAGGAACGACTCTCAACTCCAGAGGCGATTCAGATAGATGGTTAGAAGATGGCAGCTTTGTACGGCTAAAATATGTGGGTATAGGATACAACATTCCCCAAAATGCCCTGGAAGGAATTGGGTTTACAAAAGCGAGAATAAGTCTCTCGGCACAAAATATTATTACCATAACGGGCTATCAGGGACTAGATCCAGAATTTAGCAACCCAAATATTTTTCAACGAGGGGTGGACTTCGGTTCATATCCGAATATTCAAAATTATTCTATAGGAGTAGAAATTGGTTTCTAAAAAAATAAAATGATGAAAAAAATAGCAATTATAACAATACTGATAAGTGTAGTATTCATACTATCCAGTTGCGAGGAAGAGGAACTTAACCTCGACAATCCTAATGCACTGACTACTAATCAATTTTGGGCCACACCTAATGATGCAGAGCTTGGCGTAAATTCAATTTATGCCATGTTCTATAAAGATGGGCTATGGGCAAGATGGATCTATTTTAGGCTAGACCTCGTTTCAGATGAAGGATTTAGCCAGAGTCCATGGGTTGAACTGGCAGACTGGACAAGGTTCAATTACATAAATTATAATTTTTGGGAAGGTAATTCTGTAACCTGGAGAGACTCTTATAAAGCCATTTTTAGAGCTAACCAGGTGCTGGCAAATGTTCCGGGCATTGAATTTCAAGACGAAGCAAGAAAGCGGTCTATTTTAGCCGAAGCCAAATTTCATAGAGCGCTTAATTACTATTATATAGGTTTATTGTGGGAAAATGCACCACTCGTGCTAGAACCTTCACAACCCGATGATTTGCCACAGCAGGTTTCAAAAGAAGAGATTTTTGCACAGGCAGAAAGTGATTTAAATGATGCTTTTACAGATTTACCTTTACAATGGGATGCTCAAAATGCTGGTAGACCTACCAAAGGAGCAGCAAAAGCAATGCTTGCAAAGATCTACATGCAACAACGTTTGTGGGAAAATGCTAAAACTGCACTGGACTTCTTAGTTATTGGAGAGGGTGCTATATATAGCCTCGTAGAGAACTATAAAGACAATTTTACAGACATTAACGAGAACAATTCTGAATCGGTATTTGAAATCCAATTTGGAGATCAACGCCGTGGCGGTACCGGTGAAGGGCCTAATGCTGCTGTTTCCAGTAACAGAGCACAATTTTTTGCACCTCGCGGCATAGGCTGGTCTGATGGTCAGGCAAGATTTTGGCTGGTTAATGCATTTAAACAGGAAGCCACTACAGATGGTGAGCTAGATCCCAGACTACAACATTCACTTTTCTATCCTGATTTATTTGAAGATTTTGGTGACCGCGTGTACGGCAGAGACTGGGAGTGGGGAGATCAGGAAGCCTGGTTTAGAAAAGGTGCCCGGGATTATAAGAGAACGAATGAAGATTACTTTTCAGAAGTAAACTGGCGAATGATTCGTTACGCAGATATTCTTCTTCGCTATGCAGAAGTTCTGAATGAACTAGGAATGACGGCAGATGCTTATGAATATGTAGACCTGGTAAGATCACGAGCAAATATGGCACCTCTGGCTGAAGCCTACCCCGAAATAGGCACTAATCCTGACGCGTTCTTAGAACGGTTGAAAATAGAAAGAGTATTAGAGCTTTCAGGGGAGAGTGTACGTTGGGAGGATCTAAAGCGTTGGGGAGATTTGGAAAATCAACAAGCAATTGATCAAATAGCACAAAGAGATCCTGACTTTAATAATTTTGAAGTAGGCAAAAATATAAGAATGCCCATTCCACAGGTAGAGGTAGAAAATAATCCCAATCTGGAACAGAATCCTCAATATTAACCACAAAACCCTGAAGTTGAATTCGTCACTTCAGGGTATTTTTTAAAAATTTTTAGATGAAAAAGATTAATTTTTTTATATGCTTCATTCTACTTCTTAGTTCTTTGGCCTGCAAACAATCTGAAGCTAACTCCACTCAGGCCATAATTAAAAATGAACCTAAACAAGCTCTTGAAACACGCACTATTTGGACTTCAAAAGAAGCAAATGCCTGGTACAGTAAACAACCCTGGCTGGTAGGTGCAAACTTCAATCCCAGCACAGCAATAAATCAGCTGGAAATGTGGCAGGAAGCCACATTTGATCCTGAAACCATTGATAAAGAACTAGGATGGGCAGCAAAAATAGGAATGAATACTATGCGTGTTTACCTTCATGATTTACTGCATAAAAATGATCCGGAGGGATTGTATAAGCGCATGGATGAGTTTCTGAAAATTGCAGATAGTCATAACATAAAAATTCTCTTTGTTCTTTTTGATTCCTGCTGGGATCCTTTTCCCCAAGCCGGAGAACAACGAAACCCTAAGCCACATGTACATAACTCTGGATGGGTGCAAAGCCCTGGACAGAAAGTACTGCAGGACAGTACGCAATATGCGCGTTTGGAAAATTATGTCAAAGAAACCATAAGTGAATTTAAAAGTGATTCCCGGGTATTGGGCTGGGATGTTTGGAATGAGCCAGATAATATGACCGGGCCTTCCTATGAAGATGTGGAAATTGCAAACAAAGTAGATCTAGTCACACCCCTGTTGCAAAAAGCGTTCATCTGGGCAAGATCTGTTAATCCCAGCCAGCCCTTAACATCAGGGGTGTGGACAGGAGATTGGAGTGATCCCGAAAACATGAAACCTATTCATAAAATGCAATTGGAGCAGTCTGATGTGATCACTTTTCATAATTACAGTAAACCTGCAGATTTTGAAAAAAATATCATTGAATTGCAACGTTATGGGAAACCCATACTGTGTACCGAATACATGGCACGACCAAATGGAAGTACATTTCAGGGCTTCTTACCTATCGCCAAAAAATACAGAGTGGGTATGTATAACTGGGGCTTCGTAGATGGTAAAACCCAAACTAAATACCCCTGGGATAGCTGGACGAAAACTTATACTTCAGAACCCAATGTGTGGTTTCACGAAGTCTTCAGAGCAAATGGAGAGCCCTATAAGAAAGAAGAAACGCAGTTGATTTCAGAATTAACTTCGGAAGTAAATAACCTATAAGATCCCATCTTCTTCACGCGCTCTGGTGAGCGTTAGAAAGAGTTTTTATGTATGAAAAACATTCTATTATTTTTATTAGCCTACGGTGTGAATCTCACTAGTATAGCTCAGCAGCCCGATCCCCCGGGACAGGTCAAGCCCGGAGAAAATGCTAAAAATGAAGCTTATCTTTTTGCTCATATGACTCACGAAGATTATGGAAGGTTATATTATTCCGTAAGCAGAGATGGCCTGCACTGGCAGAAACTTAATGATGGTAGACGCGTCTTTAATTCATATCAGGGCCATCCAGATATTGTAAAAGGTCCTAATGGTAATTATTACATAGCTGGTAATACAAGTGATTCTTCACCAGATATTAATATTTGGATTTCCGAAGATCTAATTCATTGGAAAAAACACGCCGTTTATACACCAGATTTACAAGCAACCCCAGGTTATTCCCAGGCACTACAAAGAATAGGAGCGCCAAAATTATTTTACGATGAAACTTCGTCAAAATTTATAATGACCTGGCACACTCCGCACAAGGAAGGAGGAGAAATTTATTGGGCAAGTCAGCGAACCTTGTATGTTCTATCAGACGACCTCATCGAGTTTGAAGGTCCCCCAAAGCGACTTTTTGATTGGAATTTTGGAACTATCGATGTAATTATCAGAAAAGTTAAAGATACCTATTATGCAATTCTCAAAGATGAAACCTACCCTACGCTATACTGGCCAACTGGCAAGACCATACGTATTGCACGGTCTGGTTCGCTTCTGGGTCCTTATTCTCTTCCGCAGGATCCTATAAGTCCTAATTTCAGGGAAGCTCCTGCTCTTATACCATCTCCTGATGGTAAGAATTGGTATCTGTATTACGAGCAGTATCCCGGCGTTTCATACGGTCTTTCCATTTCAGATAATTTAAATGGCCCTTGGTTTCAGGCATCTGGCTATACATTTTACAGCGATTGGGACAAATACAGTCTTCCAGAGGAAGTTCGTCATGGCTGTATGATTACCATTTCTAATGCAGAGTATGAAAGACTAGTGGAAGAATTTGGAATTTCAGAAATAATAAAACAAAAAAGATGATTGTTAACATGCGATACTTCGCCTTAGTTATAACTTTAATAGCCCTGGGATGTTCAGGTGATGATACTCCATCATCTGATAACCCAGATCCCACCGATCCTAAAGATCCAGTTTTGGAGCATATTTTCTTAGCAGACCCAACCATTTTTTATGAAGATGGCACTTATTATCTCTATGGAACTTCTCAGGGAAATCTTGAAAGTAAAGGACTTGGATTTTTGGTTTTTACATCTTCTAATTTGACAGATTGGGAGGGTCCTTCCGGTAATGCATCAGGTTTTGCATTGCGGGTTCAGGGCGCCTTTGGTAGTCAGGGTTTTTGGGCACCACAAATTCTCAAATACAATGATATGCACTATATGGCCTATACTGCTAATGAAAAAATAGGTATTGCAACAGGAAATAGCCCCGCAGGACCTTTTACCAATTCAGGAACTTCTATAGATGATTCCATAAACCAGATAGACCCATTTATTTTTATTGACGATGATGGGAAAAAGTATTTGTATCATGTGCGTTTTAATAATGGAAACAGAATTTATGTGGCTGAGTTAAATGATGACTTGGGTTCAATTAAGGAGGAGACGTTAACAGAGGTTATTTCAGCAGAAGAACAGTGGGAAAATACCCAAAATTTAGACTGGCCGGTAGCCGAAGGTGCCACCGTATTTAAGGAGAATGGAATATATTATTTAATATATTCGGCAAATGATTTTCGCAATCCAGATTATGCCGTGGGCTATGCTACTAGTGATAATCCCTTTGGGCCTTGGGAGAAATCTGATCTTAATCCAATTATTCACGGAGATGATATTGGAGAATCTGGAGTGGGTCACGGAGATCTTTTTAGAGATGAAAATAATTCTTTGAAATATGTTTTACATACACACTTTTCAAGTAATGCAGTGCATCCCAGAATGAGCGGCATTATAGAATTGGAATTTGTAAATGGCGAACTGATTGCGAAACCGGAAACTTTTGAACTTCTGGAGAGACTGGTTGACTAACTAATTGATAACAACAATGAAATCTATATTTTCCTTCACGCTACTTTTTTTTCTGGGAATTTCTTTAATGATCGCCCAGTCAGAAACCTTTAAGAATCCGCTCTTACCCTCAGGAGCAGATCCTTTTAGCTTTTATCACGATGGCTATTACTACTATACCAATACACTCCAGAATAAACTAAAACTTTGGAAAACTAAAAATCTCGCCAGTATCGCAGATGCCGAAAGTAAGATCATCTGGACACCCCCTCGGGGCACCAAATATTCTAAACAGATTTGGGCTCCAGAATTTCATAGGATTGATAATGCCTGGTATGCTTATTTTGCTGCAGATGACGGTGACAATATCAACCATCGCATGTATGTTCTTGAAAATAAGTCAGATGACCCTCTCCAGGGAAGTTGGGAGTTTAAGGGAAAGGTGGCCGCCAGGCCAGATCGCTGGGCCATTGATGGAAATGTTTTTAAATACAAAAACGAGTTATATATGATCTGGTCTGGATGGGAAGGTGATACAAACGGCCAGCAAAATATCTATATCGCCAAAATGGAAAATCCCTGGACGATTAACAGCCACAGGGTTCTGATTTCAGAACCAACGTATATCTGGGAAAAGCAGGGAGATCTCAATGATCCTATTAATCCGCCACACGTCAACGTTAACGAAGGTCCTCAATACCTGGAGCACAACGGCGATATATTTATTGTTTTTTCGGCAAACGGTTGCTGGACAGACTATTATTCTCTGGGTCTGCTGAAATTTACCGGGGATGACCTCCTGGATCCGTCAGCCTGGAAAAAACACCCTGAACCTATTTTTAAAAAGTCAGAAGAACATTCAGTCTATGCACCAGGTCACAATTCTTTTTTTAAATCCCCAGATGGTACAGAAGATTGGATACTCTATCATGCAAATTCAAATCCTGGAGATGGCTGTGGAGCTAAAAGATCTCCGCGAATGCAAAAAATAAAATGGAATGCAGACGGAACCCCAAATCTTGGGATACCTGTTTCCGAAGAAACCCTTTTACAAATACCTTCAGACACTAAATAAACTTATCATGAAAAATACCCTCACTATTGCTCTATGCCTAATTTTCACCCTTTCGTTTAACGCCCAGGAGAGATGGAGCCGAGAAAAAGCCCAGGACTGGTACCAAGAGCACGACTGGCTAAGCGGGGCAAACTTCATTCCCAGTACTGCAATAAACCAGTTGGAAATGTGGCAAAAAGAAACATTTGATCCTGAAACAATTGATAAAGAATTGGGTTTTGCTGAAAGCATTGGCTTCAATACTATGAGAGTCTATCTTCACAGTCTTGTTTACAGGGCTGATAAAGAAGGATTTAAATCTCGAATTAGCCAATACCTTGAAATTGCAGATTCACACGATATTAAGACCATTTTCGTGATTTTTGACGATGTTTGGGATGCCAACCCTGCAATAGGAAAACAACGTGAACCTAAACCTGGAACACATAATTCAGGCTGGGTGCAAGATCCTGGTTTTCCAGAATCCGTAGAAATGGCTGAATCAAAACTACTGGAAGGCTACGTCAAAGATTTACTGACCACATTTGGAAAGGACGAGCGTATTTTGTTATGGGATCTTTATAATGAACCCGGCAATAATGATAAAGGAAATAAATCCATGGCACTGTTGCAAAATGTGTTCAAGTGGGCCCGTGAAGCCAATCCTTCGCAACCTTTATCTGCAGGTCTATGGAAGTGGAATTTGAAAGATTTGAATACTTTTCAGGCTCTTAATTCTGATATTATAACTTACCACTGTTATGATGATCCTGAGGCACATACGAGGATAATTGAATTATTGAAAACGCACGGTCGACCTATGATCTGTACAGAATATATGGCACGTACTCGAAATAACACTTTTGCAAATACGCTTCCGCTATTAAAAGAAAATCATATTGGCGCGATTAACTGGGGACTTGTTAATGGAAAAACAAATACGATATACGCCTGGAACACTCCTATAAACTCAGGCGAAGAGCCCGTTGAATGGTTTCACGATGTTTTCAGAAAAGATGGAACACCCTACAGACAGGATGAAGCCAATTTGATTAAAAAACTGAATGCAGAAAACAAATAAGTTTCAACATCATGATTTCCATTAAAAACGCTATACTTTTTGCCGGTTCAATTCTAATAGCAAGCATGAGCTTTTCCTGTAAAGAGGGCCAGCATACTAACAAAAATACAGAGCAACGCGATACTTCTCAAAATGAGTTTAAGAAGGAGCACCTACTTAAAAGCAAAAATTTTGATACTCTTATCAATAATAAAGAGGTAGGTCTTTACTGGATCGAAAGCGATTCTTTAAAGGTTGCCTTTACAAATTATGGTGGTAGAATTGTTGGTCTTTGGGTTCCAGATAAAACCGGAAAAATGACCGATGTGGTTGTCGGGATGAATAGTGTCGAAGGGTTTATCCATTCAACCGAGCCTTACTTTGGGGCCACTATTGGCCGCGTAGGCAACAGGATAGCAAAAGGGAAGTTTACAATTGATGAACAGTCTTATACTGTTCCGCTTAATAATGGTAAAAACAGCCTGCACGGTGGTTTTAAAGGCTTTCAATATGTCATATGGGACGCAAAGCAACCCGATGAAAAAACACTTGTTCTAAAATACTTTTCCAGAGATATGGAAGAAGGGTTTCCAGGAAATCTGGAAGTAACTGTAACGTACACCATCGAAAAAAATCAAACTCTCAAAATGAACTATGAGGCAACTACAGATAAGAAAACACCGGTAAATCTAACCAATCACGCATTTTTTAATCTGAACGGAGAAGGAAGTGGTTCCATTTTGGATCATCAAGTGAAATTTAATGCAAATGCGTTTACTCCGGTTGATGAGGGGTTGATCCCTACAGGCGAATTGCGTAAAGTTGAAAACACTCCTTTTGATTTTAGCAAATTTCATACTATTGGCGAACGAATTAACTCCGAAAATGAGCAACTGAAATTTGGTAAAGGATATGATCATAACTTTGTACTCAACAGCGAAGAAAATACGGGTTTGACTGCTGCTGCTGTTGTCATAGGTGATCTGTCTGGAATTAAAATGGAGGTATTTACTCAAGAACCTGGAATTCAGTTTTACAGCGGAAATTTTATGGCCGGCAAAAATGAATTTAAGTCCGGGGCCAAAGATGAATATAGAACAGCCTTTGCTATTGAAACGCAACATTTTCCAGATGCACCAAATCAAAAGAATTTCCCATCAATCCTACTTAACCCAGGAGATCAATACCATACCATTTCTGAATATCGGTTTTCAGTAGATTCTCAAAACTAAAATACGTTTACTATGAAAAATTTAAACCTCACATTTCTCCTTCTCTTTTTTGGAACGATGGTTTTTGGACAGGAATTGGAGGATAGTCAAATCTATCTTGCTGATCCTACCATTTTTGAAGATAACGGCACCTATTATCTTTATGGAACAAAAGGAGACCCAAGAATAGAAGGTGAGGGCTTTCTGGTTTACACCTCTAAAAACCTGAAAGACTGGGAGGGTCCGGCAGGAGTAGATCGGGGTTTTGCCTTAAGTAAAGGAAAGGCTTTTGGTACCAAAGGATTCTGGGCTCCACAGGTTTTTAAATATAAAGGCAAATACTATATGGCCTATACCGCAGATGAACAAATTGCCATAGCCACAAGTAACAGCCCGCTGGGTCCATTCACAACTCAAGGAAATGCTCTGGAAGCATCTACAAGACAGATTGATCCCTTTATCTTCTTCGATCAAGGCAAAGCTTATTTATATCACGTAAGATTACAAGACGGTAATCGCATTTTTGTAGCTGAAATGGATGATGATCTCCAAAGCATTAAACCTGAAACTTTACAGGAATGTATCAGTGCCCAGACTGGATGGGAGGATACGAAAAATGTAAATTGGAAGGTAGCGGAAGGCCCGACTGTTGTTAAAAAACACGGAATTTACTATTTGCTCTATTCCGCAAATGATTTTAGAAATCCGGATTATGCAGTGGGGTATGCAACCAGCACAAATCCGCTTGGCCCCTGGAAAAAATCAGAGAATAGTCCGGTTATTTCCCGAAAAAATACAGGGAAATACGGCAGTGGACACGGCGATCTGATAAATGATAAAAATGGTGAGCTCTATTATGTTTTTCATACTCACTTTTCCGAATACGAAGTGCGTCCTCGAAAGACAGCGTTGGTTAAGCTAACTATCGAACCATCCTCTATTCCCTTAGAACAAAAAAGTTTCAGGTGGTTGCGCGTTCAGATGTAAAATAGACCTGGTAAAACTTTCGCTTAAACTGGGGTAGACAACTAAACAACAGATTGCACACTTCCACAATTCTAAAACCTGATTCATTCCGTTTAGCCATTTAGCGTCTCTTCGTGGGCATTATATTGATCAGGTTATCTTCGGTTATGACCTAATTTACAACCCAGTCATCAAGCAGCTACGGTGGTTACTAATGCATAAACGGCTTCTAACAACAGATCATATTTGAACAGTTGCGAGATATGACTATGTTCGCTATTATCGTATTATCAGGAAGACAGGCTCAGAGGCGAGGTCTGCAATCAAGCAGATATTAAAGGAATTTAAATGTAATATACATCTACATTCCCCATAATTTTCGAGGTGCAATTTGTTTGAGCAACTGAGCGAATAAATTCAGTTTCTGGTTTCTCAATTGTAAATGTACTTTACTCAAAAAATTCCGCGTTCAAAAGAGTTTTAAAATAACTAATGTTTACATTTAACTACTACAAAGTACTTTTTAAGTAGCTCTATATGTATAAAATAAGTCTTATCTCGATTATTTTTCTATTAATCTTCTTTGAATTTAACCTGACAAAGAAAATTCCTGACAGAGGTTATTTAAACAAAGCTGACTTTAAACATTATATTACTGATTTTAATACCAAAGACTTTTCACCTTACGGCTGGTATTATACAAATGATTCTGTTTGGAGTTTTATGAAAGATAATGTTCCATTTTTCGAATGCCCGGATAAGAATCTGGAACGAACATATTATTTTAGGTGGTGGACCTATCGCAAGCATTTACAAAGTACTGAGGACGGATGGATTATTACTGAATTTGCAAACCCAAAACCCTGGGGTGGAAAACACGGGGCAATTAATTGTCCTGCAGGCCATCAGGTATATGAAGGCAGATGGCTTCGTAATCCTCAATACGTAAAAGATTATCTTGAATTTTATCTTAAAATTCCAGAATCTAAACCTCGTAACTACAGTTATTGGCAGGCAAACAGCCTTTTAGAATTTACAAATGTACACCCTGATCCTCAGTGGGAAGAAGAAATGTTGCCCCTGGTGATAAATCGCTATGAAGAATGGAGCGATCATAAACTTGAAGGTAATCATCTTTATTGGCAAGGAGATCAAAAAGATGGTATGGAATATACTGTAGGAGGAATGGTATTAAATAATGACATACTTAAATTTAGGGTTGAAATGACTCGTCCTACTATAAACAGTTATATGTATGGTGATGCATGGGCAATCGCAGAGATGGCTAAAAAAATAAATAATACCCCGCTCCAGATAAAATATCAAAATAAGGCAAATTTAATCAGGCCCCAAGTTCTAAGCAGGTTATGGAATACGGAATTGAATTTTTTTACATCAATGCCGAAAGAATATAATAATCAAACTGAACCTATCAATGTAAGAGAACAAATAGGTTATATTCCCTGGTATTTTAATCTTCCTCCAGATCAGGACACTCTTGCTATTGCGTGGAAACAACTAATGGATAAAGAAGGCTTCTACGCCCCCTTCGGCCCAACTACTTGTGAACAAAGACATCCTCATTTTAAAATCAATTATTTGGATAAAGAAGGTAATTGTCAATGGAATGGTCCATCCTGGCCTTTTGCAACTACACAAACTCTTGTAGCATTCGCTAACTTATTAAATAATTACAATCAAGAACAGGTAACAAAGTTAGATTACTATAAAACACTATCTATTTATGCCAATTCCCATCGATTTAGACAAGTGCAACCTGATGTTAAAGGTTTAGATTCATTTGCGGCACAACCCCAATCAAAAATTGATACGACACGCATGTGGATCGATGAGAATCTGGATCCCTATAACGGAAACTGGCTCACAAGATACCGCCTTGCTATGAGACACCCTGAAGGGGGAGAGCGAGGTAAAGATTATAATCATTCTGGTTTTTGTGACTTAATTATTAGTGGACTTGTCGGACTTAGGACTTCGGTAGATAACAAACTTACCATAAATCCCTTGGCACCCGAAGAATGGGACTATTTTTGTCTTGAAGATGTTTTTTATAAGGGAAAAAATGTTACCATTTTATGGGATAGAACCGGAAAAAAATATCATATCGGTAAGGGATTTCATATTATAATAGACGGTTTAACCAAACACCTGAGTGAAAAAGTAGAAAAGGTTTCAATTCCAATTGGTTAAAATAAGTTTAAAAACTAACTTGGCCCTGTTGAGCTCAAAATTTTTAGAATTATCCCCAAAACGCTGGCTTTTGTTATATCCTTTCTAAGGAAATGCCGTTTAATACGCCCTCGCCATTCTGCGAAAAAAAGAATGAAACAGTAAGTAATATCAAAAGCCTTCCCGTTATGAGAAGGCTTTTGATTTGTGAAATGAACTTAACAAATTATCCTGTTAAAACCAGAGACCGTATTTAAGCTTAAACCCAAAAGAAAGGCTTTTAATCTCATCTATACTGCCGGTCTGAGTAGTGAGCACACTGTTTCCTGTGAAATTTACCTCTGGTGCTGCATTGTACTCCAGCAATCGGTTTGAGTTGGTGTCGTCAAATATATTTCTTAGACCGTAATCCAGGTAAACACTTAAATAAACCGGATTCGCCGATGTAACCGGCAGCTTAAGTCCAGTCTCCAAACTGAGCATAACATTGGTTTTTAGGTCTAGCTCGTCAGCTTCCCAGCTGTAATTGCCAAAGTCACCAAAACCGGCGAACCTGGGCGCCTCAAGCAAGGCATCATACTGCTCATAATAACCCGCCGTGGTCAGTCGTGTAGCTTCGGCTTCGTACTGACTGTCAACAAGGATACCCAACTTAACCCCTCCCGAGACAAAAAACCGATTGGTATCGGAAGTCTCATACTGCGCCAACAGCGGGATTTGAATGTATTGTGCTTTTTGGGTTTCGCGGTAATCGGTAA
>CAYNMH010000025.1:0-7616 GCA_964398145.1 uncultured Flavimarina sp.
GATCAATATACCGCAAAGCTTAATCAATACGCAAGCTGGCAAGCTGAAGATTATGATGCTAAAACCGGGACGATAACGATGTATCACCTGGCGATTAAACCGTTTTGGCGCTTTTTAAAGCACTATATTTTTCAACAGGGGATTAGAGATGGTATACCCGGATTAATAATTAGTTATCTTCAGGCCTATGGGGTTTTTATGCGCTATGCTAAACTATGGAAGCTTCGTAAATCGAGAAAGGTTTAACTTATTTCTTCCAGAATTTTAGTTTTTTCTTTAGTGCCCGCTTTCTGGCAAAATGATTTTGGAAATCTTGAGTTGCATCCCACATCGCCTTTTTGGTTTCATCTATATCATAATTTCCCACTCGCGCATACTCTTCGGCCATTATGTTTACCATATCCTTTTTGGGGGTCAATCGTGCAAAATTCTTCATTCGGGTTTTAAAATCGAGTGGCCTGAACTCCATTCGGTTTAAGTCTACGAGATAAAAGTCGTAGCCAGTCTCGTTCTTTACAATCAATGTATTCCCAGGCGAATGGTCTAAAAAATGGATTCCTTTTTCATGCATTTCAAATGTAAAGCGTGTGAAAGCTTTTAAAATCACGAGACGGTCTGGAAACTGTTCCTGAAGAACCAAATCGCGATAGGTAGCATCTGCCTTTACAAATTCACAGACGTAATAGCTTTTTCCAAATAAAAGCCCGTTATTTTCAATGGCATAAGCTATTGGATGTGGTGTTCCAATTCCTCTTTTCAACAACTCTTCCGCATACTCAAATGAGCGTTGCGCTTTTGATTTTCTAAAATATTTATAGGCAATTCGGTTTATCAAATTGGGAACACCAAAGGATTTTATAGTGACCGGCTGATTTACCAGTTCAAAATTTTTTATTTGATTTCGAGATCCGTCAGAAAGCATTGTACCGTCCTTATCAAAATGAAGGATCAAATCTTTTATTTTTAAAAGACTATTTTTGGCGGAAGTACGAGTAGTGATATTCATTCATTAAAAGTAGGTGACAAAATTACGTTTTAAATTATCTTCTACTATCATTTCAATTCGTTAAGTAAAACACGTCGCGTTTATTATGAAAATACTCCTTATTTCGAGTTACATTTTTGGTTATATGGAGCATCTCAAACCTGCTTTTGCTGAAAATGGGATTGAAGCAGAATTTCTATACCACGGCAAACCACCGTTGAATTTTGAATATAAAAACAAGGCGAAGCATTTAATAGCATTTCTGAAAAAAGCGGTAGGAATGAATGCTAAAATGGAATTTCGTCACAATACCATAAAAGAATACGTAAGAGGAAAAAAATATGATCAAATTCTCGTAGTACATCCTCAATACCTATCTCATAAAACCCATATTTTACTGAAATCAATTACCGGCCGCTATATTACATTCCTCTTTGATAGTATGGCAAAAATGCCCCGACAAAGACCCGTTTTAAAGCATTTTGATGCTATCTTCTCTTATGAAAAAAACGACTGTAAACAGTATGATTTTCAGTTTCAAACAAATTTTATTCCCATTTCTTTACCAAGAAAAACGGTGCCCGAAAATACAAAACAAGACTTTTTCAACATTTGTTCGTTAGATAGCCGTTTCAACGATCTGGAAGCTATAGGTAAAGCGCTTAAAGAAAAAAATTTAGAATACGAATTTCTTGTTTTTTCTAACAAACCAAAACACTCTCCGTATGTTGATTTCATCTCTAAAAAAATAGATAGTGTAAATGTCCAGCAAAAAATACAGGAAGCACGAGGTTTGGTTGATGTACAACGCAAGGATCAGCAGGGATTAAGTTTTAGGGTTTTTGAAAGTTTAGGCTATGGTAAAAAGCTCCTCACCACAAATGCAGATATAGCCAATTATGACTTTTACCATCCTTCAAATATTTTAATAGTTGATCCAAATTCAATTAGAATCTCTTCTGAATTTTTTGATTTGCCATATACAGAGGTACCATTACCTGTAAAACAGAAGTATGAACCTATAAACTGGGTGACTCAGGTTTTTAACCTCTAGTTCTATCAATTCCTTTTTTGGGTAATATTGATTTATTTTTTAAAACAGATTCAAAATGAGAATGGTTGAATTTCTCAGAGCTTCTTGAATTTTCTTTGTGCCATATATGATAAAGTATTCCTGCATAACGTATGCGCTTGCCTCGAACGCCGTTATGTATTAATCTGGCTACATAATCTGAATCTTCTCTCCCCCAACCTTCGTAAATCTCATCATATCCATTGACTTCAAGGGCATTTTTTCTCCAATAGGATAGATTACAGCCTCTTATTTTTGAAGATAATTTTGGTGAAACCTTATAGAATCTGCTCACAAAAGGGACGTGCAAGGCTCGAGTCCTTTTTACAATCCCATTAGATAAAAAGTGAAAAGAAATGCGTTGAGATTTAAACAAAATTGGCAGAAAATCTTTTTTTATGTTAACCCTACTTCCGTATAAAAAAACGCGCTCAACAGCATTTTTTTTGTGCTCCCTGATAAAATCCCTGTGTAAAATACAATCACCATCTATTTGGATTATATAATCACTACCACAGACTTTAAGAGCCTTATTAAGAATCTTTGACTTTTTAAAACCTTCATCCTCGTGCCAAATGTGGTGTACACTATTAGGGAAATCATGTTCAAATTTTTCAATAATAACTTGGGTTTCAAAGGAGGAGCCGTCATCTGCAATAAGAACCTCGTCAGGAAATTCAGACTGTACCAAAACGCTTTTTAGAACCAGTTCGAGTGCTTCAGGCCAATTGTATGTAGTTAATAGTAATGATGTAGTCATATCAACTTGTTTTCTCCAAACCAAAAACCTGCTCTAACCAGGCTTCTCTTTTATATTTATTTAAAACTGTCTCAGGCAAAGTTTTGTACGGCTTTGTTAAAAAATCTTCAGGTATCAGGGGGTGATTCTTGTCAATGACTAAAATATTATCAGGATGGTAAAAGTCATAGTCTATAATAGACGTATTGGTAGTGATAAGTTTTTTTGCAAACTGCATAGCCTCAAAAACCCGAAAGGTCAACCCTAACTGGTCATCTTTTTGAATATCCAGCAAGATTGAAGATTTAGCAATGTATTCCCGGGTTTCATTCAAGCTAAAATAATTTTGTATAACCTTAAGGTGATCTATTTTCTCCGGCTTTTCTGACCGTACAATAAATTGAAATGGGTATTCAAAATGCTCCAGTTGAACTGCTATCTTTTGAAGCGTTAGTATTCGATTATCTTTAGAAGAGATATTGAAAACACCCTTTCCCGAGTGCATTGCAATATCATCCTGCGGCATGAAATTTGTAATAAATTCGAGATTAAAATTCCTAACGTCTACTTTTTCATAACTATAAACCTTATCAAAATAAGAAATCAATTGCGCTTTAACCGGAAATTTGGCAATCGAATCAAAATAATAACTGATCAAAAAACGAGTTTTTGTTTTTAAATAAGTAAGTAACCCCCTCTCCAGCTTATCAGGTCTAATAATCAAAATGTAATCTTGAATTTCCCAATCCTCCGCAAGCTTTTTGATTTTCGCAGTCTTGTAGCGGTCTTTGAGGTTTTCTCTTAAAAAAGTTTTTAAAAAAAAATTATAGATACGATGAAGAACGGTTGCGTATTGATATCTAAAGTCCTGATAGTTAATATAAATGACCGAAACATCCGGGTACTCCTCTAGCTTAGCTACCAAAGAATCAATATATCCAAAAGTATACGGAGCAATTACTGTTATCTTCAAAAGGATGTATTTTTGTGTCTACAAAGAAAAGAAATATTAACCATGCCCAAAAAAAAATACGACCAGCGCATCCTTGACGAAGTTTCAGAATCACTTGCGGTTCTCAAACGCGGCGGACTCCTGCTTTACCCTACCGACACGGTCTGGGGTATAGGTTGCGACGCGACCAACGCCGATGCCGTTGATAAAATTTATGCTCTGAAAAACAGACCCGAAAGCAAAGCACTAATCTGTCTGGTGAGTGATCTCAAAATGCTGCGTCAATATATAGAAGAAATTCCTGAAGTGGCCTATAATATTCTCAAATATGCCGACCAGCCCACCACGATAGTCTATGATAATCCCATTCGCATTGCAGAAAATCTCGTAGCCGAAGATAACACGTTGGGCATTCGAATAGTTCAGGATGAATTTTGCCAGACCTTAATACGAAAGTTAGGAAAACCTTTGGTTTCTACTTCGGCAAACGTGAGTGGTGAACACACCCCTATGCGTTATCCCGAAATAAGTCAACCTATTTTGGAAGGAGTGGACTATATCGTAAATTTGCAGCGCAAATACAAATCCACCAAATCTTCAACGGTTATACGTCTTAGTAACGACGGTCAGGTGAAGGTTTTACGCAAATAAATCAATATGTCTACCCCTAAGTTTCCAGAAGCTTTAGCTCCTAAAATCTTTGAGACAATTACCCAAGCTGCGGAAGAATTGAATTTGGACACCTATGTCATTGGGGGGTATGTACGCGATTTTTTACTCAATCGGGGTGAAGCTAAAGATATTGATATTGTAGCTGTTGGCAGCGGAATAGAGCTGGCCGAAAAGGTAGCTTCCCTCCTGCCACATAAACCCAAAGTTCAGGTTTTCAAAACTTATGGAACCGCCATGCTTCGCGATGGAGATACAGAGGTCGAATTTGTAGGGGCCCGTAAAGAATCTTATTCTGAGGACAGCCGCAATCCTACTGTAGAAAACGGCAGCCTTGAAGATGATCAAAATCGTCGGGATTTTACCATTAATGCTTTAGCACTAAGTCTTAATACGATCAACCGTGGGAAGCTTCTTGATCCATTTAACGGGCTGATGGATCTGGAGCGTGAAATCATCAGGACACCACTAGATCCAGACATTACCTACAGCGACGACCCCTTACGCATGATGCGAGCTATCCGCTTTGCGACACAATTAAATTTTAGCATTGAGCGCAAATCATTAGAAGCTATTAATGCGAATAAGGAGCGTATTAAAATCATCACCAAGGAGCGCATTATAGACGAGCTGCATAAAATTATACTTAGCGCAAAACCTTCTCAGGGCTTTCTATTGCTCGAAAAAACCGGTTTATTACCCTTTATTTTGCCCGAACTTACAGCCCTCAAAGGAATTGAAGAAAAAGAAGGCCAAAAGCACAAAGATAATTTCTATCATACCCTCGAAGTAGTTGATAACATTTCTGCAAACACAGATGACCTTTGGCTGCGCTGGGCTGCACTTTTACACGACATTGGGAAAGCTCCTACTAAACGCTTTGACAAAAAAATAGGCTGGACGTTTCACGGGCACGAGTTTGTCGGTTCAAAAATGGTCTTTAAACTGTTTAAAAGACTGAAAATGCCCCTGAACGAAAAAATGAAGTTCGTTCAGAAAATGGTGCTTATGAGCTCACGCCCCATAGTGATTGCTGAAGATTTTGTGACCGATAGCGCTGTGAGACGTCTTATTTTTGATGCAGGAGATTATCTGGAAGATTTAATGACGCTTTGCGAAGCAGACATCACAACTAAAAACCCGAAACGCTATAAGCGCTATCATAACAACTTTAAAACTGTTCGTCAAAAAATAGAAGAAGTGGAAGCGCGTGATCAGGTGCGCAATTTTCAACCACCAGTAAGCGGTGAAGAAATTATGGAAACCTTCAACCTTAAGCCTTCAAGGGAAATAGGAATTATTAAAGAGGCGATTAAAGAAGCTATTTTGGAAGGTGAAATTCCTAACGAATACGAAGCTGCACACGCTTTTATGCTTGAAAAAGGCGCAGAATTGGGTTTAATGGTTGATAGTCGATAATTAATAGCTAAAAGCTATTCTAATTCTTATTTTCATTACTATTCAATTAGAGTTAATGACATGTTCTTTTTTTGCGCAGAATTGATGTCATACAAATGATATAAATAAGGACCTATAAAACGTTCATAATAACAATTACAATAGATAGAACTAAAAATAACAATATTAATAGCAATAAAAGTTGTATAAAAAATCCGTTTTAATCTCACTCGTTTTGGTTTACCTCGTCATTATTGCCGGGGCCGTGGTACGTATGACCGGAAGTGGAATGGGTTGCCCGGACTGGCCTAAATGTTTTGGGTATATCATTCCGCCCACAAATGAAGCCGATTTAATATGGACTCCTGAAAAAACCTACCAAAAAGGACAGGTAATTATTTTTAATGAAACGCTGCGTGTTGCCAAAACCGATTTTACAACCGGTGAAAACTTCAATCCGCTAAACTGGAATGGCTACGAAAAGCACAATTACGCGATTTTCAATCCCTGGCATACCTGGATCGAATATATTAATCGGCTGCTTGGTGCGCTGGCCGGACTTTCCTTTTTGATTATGCTGGGAATAGCTATTTTCAAAGAACGTAAATTTAAACGCATTTTTCTATCGTTACTCGCGGTGGGCCTTATTGGTTTTCAGGGATGGATTGGTGCTACCGTGGTGTACTCGGTGCTTTCGCCGGTGCGCATTACGATACATATGGTTATCGCCTTGCTTATTGTGGCCCTATTGATCTATATGCTTATTGAGGCAAGCCCGTATAACAAGAGTTTTAAATTTGACAAAGCCTTTAAAATCGGGATGATCCTCGCGGTACTGTTTACCCTTATTCAAATTATTCTGGGCACTCAGGTGCGCCAGTATATTGATGAAACCGTTGACGCAGTGGGTTATGAGGCCAAAGAGCTTTGGCTTCAAAATCCTGAAATCAGTTTCTACATTCACCGCTCTTTTTCAATACTGGTATTGCTGCTCAATGCCTGGCTTTTTATTCGCAACAAGCGCTTTATTTTGGGGCACAAAAACCTAAAATGGGTATTAATATTAATTCTAGCCGAGATCTTTACCGGTGTGCTTATGAATTATTTTGAATTTCCATTTTTGACCCAGCCCTTACACCTGGTAATTGCCTCCTTACTTTTTGGTTTTCAGTTTTATATACTCTTAACCGCTTTCAAAGAAAAAACTGCGCTTTCCAGTACTTCTTTACAGTAAATTGTATCTTTGTGCCCCAAAAAATTTAGACTATGATTTATCGCTTTCGAGTCATACTTGACGCACAGGAAGATATTTTCAGAGATATTGAGATTGAACAAACCGCGACCTGTGAGGACTTTCATAACACCATCACGCAGAGTTTTGGTTTTGATGGCACTGAAATGGCATCCTTCTACATCAGTGATGATGAGTGGCGCCAGGGTGAAGAAATCGCTTTGTTTGATATGAGCGAATCTGAAAACCCATTGCGGGCTATGAGCGATACACTCTTGCAGGATGTTCTTTCAGAAGATCAAACGCGGATGATCTACGTTTATGATTTCTTCAATTTATGGACGTTTTTTGTGGAACTTGCTGAAATTACCGAAGCTCAGGACGGGCAATCCTACCCAAATCTGATGTTTGCCTTCGGTCAAATTCCTGCTCAGGCTCCTGAAGCCGACTTTTCAGGTGATGAGGAAGATTTTGGAGATGATCCTTTTGCTGACGATGAGGATGACTACGACATCGAAGATTACGAAGGTCTTGACTTTGACGAAAACTGGAATTAAATAGATTTTAGAC
>CAYNMH010000025.1:7716-13546 GCA_964398145.1 uncultured Flavimarina sp.
AATCTTATATCTCCCGTCTCACATCTAACGTCTTAAATCTAATATCTAAACCATGATCAACTTATATTCGGCTCAGATTGAGTCACTTTCCATACACCGAATAGGCAATAAAAGCCGGTCAGAGGGTGCTTTCTTATCTAAAGAACGCTATCAGCTAAACGATGAGATTACCCCCCTCATCAAAGAATTTTTCTTTAAGCCATTTCGCGAGAAAGAAGAAAATTACTATCAATTTGTACACGAGGCAGACCTGGAGTTTCACAGCCTATCTAATCTGGTCACTTCGGTTTTTGCTAATCCTTCCAATTCGCACGAGGTTTCTGTAGAGATTGCCAAACTGCTTTACGAGCAGTCCAGCCATCCGCATATTAAGCCCGGTGAGGTTTATGTGGCGCATATTGAAAATGTTATGGTGGATAACGAAAAGGTTGATGCCATTGGAATTTTCAAATCAGAGTTGAAACAGGATTTTTTACAGTTTCAGGAATCGGAAAGCAACCTGAAAATGCATCTGGAGCAGGGCGTAAACCTTAACAAACTCGATAAAGGCTGCCTGATATTCAACAAAAATGCCGAAGCAGGTTACAAAATCCTTTCTATTGATTCTAACCGCTACGACACGAAGTACTGGCTTGAAAATTTCCTGGGCGTGGATATTCTGGCTGATGAAAATTTTCACACCAAAAAGTATTTGAAATTCTGTCAGGATTTTGCTAAAGATGTGGTGCTTCCTGCTGAAGATAAGAAGGAAGAAGTGATGTTTATGAACCGAGCGGTCAACCATTTTGCCAAAAACGATGAGTTTATAGAGCAAAACTTTATGAACGAAGTGATGGAAAACCCGGCTCTTATTCCTGAATTCAACAATTATAAGCTGGAAAAGGCTCCTAAATATAAAATAGAAGATCTTACCTCCTTCCCCATTTCAAACACAGCTGTTTCCGCTGCGCGAAAGAAAATCAAAAGCGTGATCGACCTGGATACTAACATCCAGATCAAACTGGATTTTATCAATCCTGAGAGTGCCGAGAAGTTTGTGGAAAAGGGTTGGGATGAAGAACGCCAGATGTATTATTATCTGGTGTATTTTAATAAAGAGCAAAAATCATAGAATATAAAAGTCGAATGAGAAATTCGGCTTTTTTTATAGTGCCCGTCAACTTTTCTTAAGGTTTAAAATAAGGATAAACAGTCTCGCGATAATAAAGGTAAACAGACCAAATACGGTGCAAAGCAATGCTACTTTGAGACCGCCTGCCATCATCCCCCGGGACACGGCATCCATACTTTCTACGGCATCAAAGGCTTCAATAAGACCGATCACACTTCCTAACAATCCCCAGCTTAAAATAAAAAGGCTGATATTGCTCAATAAGGTTATGGTGTGCGCTTTTTCAGATTTGATGATGAGTTGGCGCACAAACAACGCTACAATAACAATAAAAACAATGACTATAGGCCACATAAAAAAAGGGCCACCTTCCTGAATTCGATCTAGTAACATATTTTAAATTTTTAAAGATTACCTCTCAAAACTATCGTATTTAAAAGCTTCCTAATAGTTTTTGCGACAGGCACCGCCTTTTAATCGGGATTTAACGTGTTTAAGTTTCCTGTCGAAAACCGCATTAAAAAAGTCATTCATCTCAAAACGGCTTTGGTTTGCTGCATTTTTAGCATCTTGCAGCGATGGATTTACTCAAATTTAATCAAACCAAAATATTTGCTTCCCACCTTTTGCTCTGGATAGGTGTCTGGTTCTTCTTTATCTATTTTTTCAGTTACAATACGACCAATACACTATATGTAACCTGGTTTTCAAGCATTCTGCTGCCTATTACGATGCTGGCCACCTATACCACTGTTTACTTCCTGATCCCAAAATATTTAATGGTAAAAAAGTATGGACTGTTCACTTTGTATTCAGTCTATGTGATCATTTACACCGCCTTTTTAGTTACCATAACGATGATAGGCAGCCTTATTTTCATTTCTAATCTTCAGCTTGAAAATACTCCGGTAATGAGTCGAAACCTCATTTTCATTCTCATTTTGATCTATCTGGTCGTAGGATTGGTAAGTTTTGTCTACATCCTCAATCACAATTTTAATACACTTTCAGCAAACAAAAATCTGGAAAATAAAATTCTGGACGCACAGTTACACTTGAAAAATCAGGAGTTGCACTACCTGAAAAAGCAGATTCATCCTCACTTTCTATTCAATGCGCTCAACACCATTTATGGTTTTGCACTTAAAAAATCGGCACAAACTCCCGAAATCATTTTAAAGCTTTCAAACCTGCTGGATTATATTTTGTATCAGGTACCTGCAAAAAAAGTATTGCTTAAAGAGGAGATTCACCATATTCAGGAATACATCAGTCTGGAGCAGATCCGTTTTCAGGACACCCTGAAAGTAAGCCTTATCAAAAATGATTTTGATGAAAGCATAACCGTTCCGCCAATGCTTTTTCTTCCATTTGTGGAAAATGCTTTTAAGCACGGAACTATTAGAGAAGGAACATTAAAAGTGAATTTACATTTTGAGATTGTGGAGAATTTAATTCGGTTTCAAATTGAAAACAGCTTTATTCCTGAAGATTCACAGCATACAGATGAGCGTATTGGTCTGGTTAATATTAGAAAGCGACTTGATCTACTCTTTCCTGATCAGTATGAGCTGGAGGTTTCAACTTCTGACGAAAAGTATCGTGTGTTTTTAAAAATCAAGTATAATGAGTAAGATTCTCAATGCCATCATAGTTGACGACGAACCTACTGCGCGTGAAATTTTGAATACACACCTGCAACAAATCACCTGGGTTAAAGTTCTGGGAGCTTTTAAAAATGCTTCAGATGCACTGGATTTTTTAAATCAAAAAACCGTGGATCTTGTATTTCTGGACATCAATATGCCTCGGGTTAGCGGTCTTTCCTTTGCAAAACTGGTACAAAAAGAACTTAAAATCATCTTTACCACTGCGCATCGCGAATATGCAGTAGAAGGTTTCGAGCTGAATGCAGTAGATTATTTACTTAAACCCATTTCGTTTGACAGGCTGTTGCAGGCAGTTTACAAATGTACCAATCAAAAGGCGGAAGCAATACCCCAAATGCACGTGCCGGAACACGAATTTTCAAATTCTAATTTTGTTTTTATTCGCGCCGACCGTAAAATGGTTAAGATCGATTTTGAACACATCATTTATGTAGAAAGTTTGAGTGATTATATCAAAATTCATACGACCACAGATACACAAGTAACCCGGGAAACCATTTCAAATTTTGAATCCAAATTACCTCAGCACCAATTTTTGCGTATCCACCGCTCCTTCATTGTTGCTGCCGCAGCGATTAAAGCCTATACGGCAGAATATGTAGAGATTAAAGACCAAACCTTACCCATAAGCCGCAGTTATCGCGATGCGGTAATGAAGTTTTTGTCTAAATATGAATAAAAGAAAAAATACAAACTTACAGGCCTTAGATATCTGCTCGGTTTAATTTTAATTTAGTTCCTTAACCTGCTCCTGATAGGTTTTGATGCGGTCGCGCAGTTTTGCGGCTTCCATAAAATCCAGTTCTTTAGCCGCGGTTTCCATTTGCTTGCGGGTATCCCGTATGAGTTTTTCCAGATTTGGTTTACTCATATAAGCAGTATCGGGTTCTGCCGCTGCCTGGGTGAGTTCTTCGGCTTCAAATTTGAATTTCTCTTTTTTGGCCAAAGCATTTGCGAGGGATTTCTTGATGGCCTGTGGTTTTAAGCCGTGTTCCTCGTTATAAGTAATCTGCTTCTGACGACGGTATTCTGAGGCATCAATGGTCTCCTGCATACTTTTTGTTATCTCATCGGCGTACATTATTGCAAGACCATTAATGTTTCTCGCGGCGCGGCCAATGGTTTGTGTGAGCGACCGGTTGCTTCTTAAAAAACCTTCTTTATCTGCATCCAGAATCGCAACAAGTGATACTTCGGGGAGATCGAGTCCTTCCCGTAACAGGTTAACCCCCACCAGTACATCAAATAAGCCCTTGCGCAGGTCAGACATAATCTCTACACGCTCGAGAGTATCCACATCAGAGTGAATGTAACGCGTTCTGATATTCACCCGGGTGAGGTATTTGGTCAATTCCTCAGCCATCCGTTTAGTAAGTGTAGTCACGAGTGTGCGCTCATCTCGATCTACCCGTTTCTGAATTTCCTCAATCAAATCATCAATCTGATTCAGGCTGGGACGCACCTCAACTACAGGGTCTAAAAGTCCGGTAGGTCGAATAATTTGCTCTACATAGGTGCCTTCAGACTTTTGCAGTTCATAATCTGCCGGGGTCGCACTCACATAAATCACCTGGTTTTGCAGAGCTTCAAACTCTTCAAATTTCAGCGGGCGGTTGTCCATCGCTGCAGGAAGTCTAAATCCATATTCCACAAGATTTTCCTTACGGCTTCGGTCACCGCCATACATCGCGCTCACCTGAGACACGGTTACATGACTTTCATCTACGACCATCAGGTAATCATCGGGAAAATAATCCAGCAGGCAGAATGGCCGTGTACCAGGTTCCCTTCCGTCCAGATAGCGCGAGTAATTTTCAATTCCACTGCAATAGCCCAGTTCGCGAATCATTTCCAGATCAAAATTGGTGCGTTCTTCGAGTCTTTTCGCCTCGAGATGCTTACCTATTTCTTTAAAATAATCCACCTGTTTCACCATATCAAAACCAATCTGATCGATTGCATTTTGAAGTCGGTCCGGACTGGTCACAAACATATTGGCAGGATAGATATTTAGGCGATCGTATTTCTCCAAGATCTCATTAGTCGCCACATCAAAAGCCTCAATATCTTCAATTTCGTCACCAAAAAAATGCACCCTAAAAGCATGATCATCGTAACCCGGAAAAATATCAACGGTATCCCCTTTTATACGGAAATTTCCCCGGTTAAATTCACCTGTAGTACGGCTGTAGAGACTTTGTACGAGGCGCTTGAGCAACATCGTACGCGAAATCACCATATCCTTTTCGACAGAAATCACGTTTTTCTGAAATTCCACCGGATTCCCAATCCCGTATAAACACGACACTGAGGCTACGACAATAATATCGCGACGGCCACTTAAAAGCGATGATGTGGTGCTGAGGCGTAGCTTTTCAATCTCTTCATTGATTGAAAGATCTTTTTCAATATAGGTTCCGGAAGTGGGGATATAGGCTTCGGGCTGATAATAATCGTAATAGGAAACGAAATATTCTACGGCATTTTTTGGAAAGAAAGCCTTAAACTCACTGTAGAGCTGGGCTGCAAGGGTTTTATTGTGCGCTAAAACCAGCGTGGGCTTCTGAACTTCCTGCAAAACATTGGCAACAGTAAAGGTCTTACCGCTTCCCGTGACTCCTAAAAGCGTTTGATAACGCTCGCCACTGTCAATACCCTGAACAAGCTGTTTAATTGCATTGGGCTGATCGCCGGTAGGTTTAAATTCGGATTGTATGTTGAATTTCAAGATGAAAAGTTTTAAAATTAGTAAGTCGCAAAGTGAAAACCTTACGTAAAAACTGAAAAAACCTCTGGTTTTAAGGCTCACTAAAATTACGGACTTTGATTTTTTTAAAACTGAAAAGGAATCCTAAAATGTGCAGTGTACTTAGCGTTTCAGGGTAAAATGCGATTTGAATTCGCGGCCGTCTTCCAGCAAAACCCGAAACCAGTAATCATCTGCCGGGAGATTTATCCCTTTAAAGGTTCCGTCCCAGCCCTGAGAGGTAGGATTCAACTCCTTGAGCAATGTCCCCTCCTGGGAAAGGTTTTGGAAAAAGTTTGTATC
>CAYNMH010000025.1:13556-17074 GCA_964398145.1 uncultured Flavimarina sp.
CCTTGAGCAATTTCCCATACCGGTCAAAGACCCGGACAATAGTACCGGGCTGCACCAGATCGCTGATTCCTTTCACGTTCCAAAAATCATGATATCCGTCTCCATTAGGAGTGAAAAACCTGGGGAAACCTATAATGCTGAATTCCTGCTCAACGGTCCCGCAACCTTCTTTTGACCGTACATAAACCGTGTGAAAACCGGGCTGCAAGCCTTCAAATGTGGAGTCATCCTGATAAGGTCCCAGCGGATCGTCTAATGTAAATTCGTAGTCCCCCACACCGGAAACTTGAATTACAGCTGTATTGTTATCGGTAGCATCTGTTACTTCTATATTCTCAATTATGGCCAGTTCCTTTTCTTCGACGGTAAAGGTCTCTTCTCTAAAACAACCCGTACTAAGATTCGTTATCCTTAAGGTGTGTTCGCCGGTAATATTTGTTTCCAGTTCCGGTGTAGTTTGCCCGGTAGGAAACCATTCATAACTGTAATTTTGTGAAGTATCAAGATTGGAATAGTCAGGACTGAATACCAGTGGTTGGGGGAAATTGGTTTCGCAATAGAAGGCATTTTCAGGCATAGTGTAAGCGGGACGTTCAAAAACCCGTAAGATAACCGGGCTGATCGCAAAGCAGGCATTGTTATTTTCTACCCGCGCATAAACGGTTTGCCCGTAAGCTTCTTCGTTAGTATAGAGTTGAGGCAATAATTGGGTATCGTCCTCAAGCAGGGCACCGAGCTCGGTCAAGTAATAATTTATATCGGGGTTACCCGGTGCATTACCGGTGATCTGTGCATTTGCAGTGCCCAGGTCAAATTCTACGAAACCAGTATCATTCAAATCACACTGCTCCAATAAACCTGTAGAGGCCGAAGTAGAACTCACTTCCAGTTCCAAAGGATTTACGATAAAACAGCCCGCAGGATTTTCGACCCGTACAAACAGGGTTTCACCTGGCGAAGTATTTTCATAACCTACTGCGTCTATTGGATTTTGGTTATTCCCGGCATCAGTTGATGAAGTAAAATACGTCACCGTAAACGCTTCTATTCCGTTTGTAAACTCAGTATTTGCCTCATTTAAGTTGAAAATACTCAGCCCGTCTGCCGTTGCCGCATCTTCGCACTGTACCAGCTGTACATTATTTAAATTTTGCGGAAAGGGATAGTAGGTGATTTCAGCAATACCTACTTTCTCGCAACTGCCATCATTCAAATCGAGAACAAAACGATAGGTTTCGGTATAAGGAAGAGTTACACCTACAGGTTGCTGAACGGAAAGCCTGTAATCATTTGCCCCGGCTATACGTTGATCGTTGCGGTACCATTCATAAGAAGCGCCAGTTACAGACTTATATTGGAGGGTATAACTTTCGCCATCGCAAAGGTTTAATCGCCTGGAACTGATGTTGTTCTGTATAATATCAAGCTCGTTGAACAGCGATTGGTTGAAGGGTGGTAAACCCTGAAAACTCAAGCCGCTACCTAAAAAAACTGCCCGATCCCTATAATTTGCAGCAGATCCGGCTTCATTAGGAGCATCAATTACACTCAAATAGGATAAACCTTCCTGATAGGCGGCACTCATTGCCCTATATATTTTTCCATCCGGCCCCAATTGTAAACTTCCTCTATACAGATTCTGCTCATCCAATAAAAATTGACTGGTACTGATATTTGCTGCCTGGGTATCGTATTGAATTAGTGATGAAAAATGACTTTGTGCCGGTTCCCTTACACTTTGATTGTTATAAGTATGGACATATAGGTATCTGTTATTTGGAGAAAACTCAACTCCATAAGGCGCAAAATTTGAGCTGTTTACGCTGAGCATTCTTGAATTGGATACCTGGCCCGTAAGCGAATTAAAATCTGCCAGGTACAGCCCTCCCTCAACATTTGCACAGGCCAACTGTGTGCCATCAGGTGAAAATTTCAAATTTCCTTTGGGATCACTCGTGGAGAAGCCTGCTGAAGACTTTACCGGATTGGCATTAAGACCTGAACTGCTCAATTCAAAGGCATAAAATGTAGAAAAGCGATCTTCATTTCCGGTAGCGGTTGATAGCATCACGACCCACACACTATTATCGGTACAACTTTTAATTACTGCGCTTAATTTTTCAGCGCCATATCGCAGAAGGTTTATGTTTTTATCCCGGACAACCCCTGCAGCATCCTGGGTAAAATCAACAATAGAATAATTTATACCCTCATGGTTAATTCTATCATTTTCAATTGGAGTTATTTGGTCTACCGTAAAAATGTAGAAAATTCCCGGAGTATCGGGCTGTGGGATAATGATTGCAGATTGCGTGCTTGAAGGGTTTCCCAAAAGCCCAGTCCCGTTTGGCATAATACTGTGATCTGCACGATATACGGTAATGCCATCTGTATATAAAAGTAAACGGCCTTCTTCATCAGAGATGGTTGCGCAACCTTCCAATGTATTTAAACTACCATCAGTTAAAGCTATGGGACTTCCGCTACTGAAGTTTAAACCTGCACCATACCCAAAATACCAGTTGTTTGCCTGACCTTGAGCAAATACCGAGCTGTTCCCCACCCCCAGACAGACCACCATCAAGCTAACAAGATGTATTAAGAATTTGATTTTCAAACCGCAAAATTTCCCGGTAAAGTACAGTTTTGCTTCGACAATCTAAAAAGCTCTAGACAAACGCCTTATTTTTAAGGTCAAATTAATCTTTATAAATCCCTGCGCTTCAATAGAGCATAGGAAGCATAGATAAACAGGAAAATCCACACCAAAACTATCGCCACCTCATACCCGTGTACCGCATAGTCAATACCGATATCAGCCTTAAGTTGATTAGCCGCGGTTTCTATAAAACTCAGCCTCTGGAAAGGCAGATTGATCAGGTTTTTCATAGACTCGAGCGGAAAGAATTGAACCACGGTATCAGCCAGGCTTTCGGAAGTCTGCCAACGCAATATACCATAAGTGATGTTTTCAAAAATCCACCACACAAAGAGAAAACCCAGGGCAAAAGCCGATCGCTTTACCAAAACTCCTAAAAACAAACAGAATGAAAAGAAACCCACCAGTTTTAGGAAATAGGCAAAAAGAAATTCCATCTCGCGTGTAACTATGCTGAATTCCGTATAATCTGAAAATGAATACCCCAGGATAAGGGTCATTATAAAAATAAATAGTGTGGATAGGGCCGAAAATGCCAAAACGGTGTAAAACTTGGAAAGGATAAATTCTTTCTTACTTAGCCCGTCAATCAGGTTTTGCTTTAAAGTACGGTTGCTGTATTCGTTGGAAATCATTGATACGATTACGATAGCCAGAAAAAATTTCAAGCTGGCGGCAATCCAGGTATTGAAATGCCATATAAAAGGGAAGTTAAATATTCCCTGATCTGCTATACGAATTTGAATATCTCCTAAATTAAATTCAATAGAAGCTATGAGCGCAATAAAAGAAAGTATGACAAAGTAGGCAATACTGAGCACCTTAGAGGAGCGGCTGTGTTTGAGTTTGTAAAATTCTA
>CAYNMH010000025.1:17174-27278 GCA_964398145.1 uncultured Flavimarina sp.
TAGGCAATACTGAGCACCTTAGAGGAGCGGCTGTGTTTGAGTTTGTAAAATTCTATAGTGAGTAGTCGTAACATGGATAGGCTTAGTTAAGATTGGCTGTAAGTTGTAAAAATTGTTCTTCAAGGCTTTCTTTCCGCATCACTAAATGTGAAAGCACAATACCCTTTTGAAAAAGGTAGCTGTTTAATTCTTCTGCTGAATAGGGGTTTCTCAGAAAAGCTGTGACCAGACCGTTTTCTTCTTTCAAGGAGGCAAAATCAGGATGCGCTTCCAGAGCATTCACAAGTTCCTGATGCTTTTCGGAGCGCAACTCAAAAAAGCCATGACTGGCATTGAGCTCATCAACCGGACCTGCATAAAGTTTCACACCTTTACGAATGATTACCACATGGGAACACACCTTTTCAACCTCATCAAGCAAATGAGAAGCCAACAATATTGTCGTGCCAGTACTTGCAATTTTCTTAATAATCTCCCGTATCTGATGAATTCCCTGAGGATCCAGACCGTTTGTAGGTTCGTCTAGAATTAAGATTTCAGGATCGTTAAGCAAAGCCGAAGCAATTGCCAGACGCTGTTTCATTCCCAGTGAAAAAGTACTAAACTTACTGTCTTTACGATCAAGCAGATGAACCGTTTCTAACTTATCGTCAATTTTGGAAGGATCAATTCCTTTAATCGTACATACAAGTCTCAGGTTTTGTGCAGCAGTCATATACGGATAAAAATTGGGCCGTTCAATAATCGCACCTACTTTCTTCAGGGCGTTATGGGTAGTATCACTCCCGTCAAACCAGGTGTAGTCGCCAGAAGTGACATTCACCACGTTGAGCACCATTCCCAGGGTGGTTGATTTCCCACTTCCGTTAGGGCCTAAGATCCCGTAAACGTTACCCTTTTCTATAGTAAAGCTTAGGTCATTGACCGCCTTGACGTTGCCGTAATGTTTTGTAAGATTATTTAAAGTAAGAATTGTTTCCAAAAGCGTATTTTTAGAATTAACGTACATCTACAAGACGGGAAGCCTCTGGTTTTGTTACAAAAGCTTCTTACCTTTAAGCGAAATCACAGCCCTATGGAAGAAAAATTAATGTCGAGAAAAAAACCTTCATACCCTATTAATGAAAGGCTGAAGGAATACCTTACCAAATACAACCGGGAAATTAAAATCCCCGTGTTTTATGATGATTTGCTGCGTTTTTCAGGTGGAATAAATATTTATGATAAGAACGATAATGATACGCTTTGGATCAGTGTATATTACCCGGAACATGAACGTACAGAGATTGAAGAAAGCCTGAAGCGGGTATATGCCATTTTACATTCAGATGGCAGTGAGAACATTCTTCCGTTTTTAAAAGTAGCTTCTATTGACTACTGTACGTTTGGCAATTCAAAACCCTTCCGCATAAAAATCAACAATATTTTTAATGATAATTACACGTATTTCTACGTAAAAAAAGCTGATGCAAGCCGCATCTACGGGCTGGATCTGGAACATATATTATCGCCTAACCGCATCAACTTTTTGGTTTACAAAGACACCTTAATCGAAGAACACATTCACGGCATTCCGGGCGATGTGTTTATATCAGAATACCTGCCGCATTGCGATGACGTGGGCAAGGCGCAGCTCGCTAAAGAATTTGTAAAATTTAATGAACGCTGTATGATCTTGTTGCTGGGCGATATGCGCTCCTACAACTATGTGGTCATCCCCACGCACGACTTTGACCATATTAAATACAAAATTCGTGCGATTGATTTTGATCAGCAGGCTTATGAAGGAAATTATAAAGTCTATAAACCTCATATTTTTAAGGAAAATTTCAAGATGGTTGAGCTGGTCTCAAGCAGGTTAAGGGATTACTCTATTGAACAATATCGCGAAGAAGAGCGCGCCGTACTTGCAAAACGGATCATCACCTCAAAAAACCGCTTACGCCGCCTCTTAAAATGTATGTCTAAAGACACAATCTCTACCGATGAGAATCTGAGTTCACTTAAAAAACAGCTCTATGAATATACCCACGATATGAAATTTAAACGGGCTAGTTCCATGGGGCAAATTGTAAAAACAGCGCTTGATTTTGTAAAACGAAACTATGAAGATGTAAGTATGAAGCGTATTATTGATGCCAGATACTGAAAAAATAAGGCAGTCTTAATTAACTGCCTTATCTGCTCTTAGTAGAAAATTGATTTAAACGGTTCTTCCGTGGTATCACTTGCCGAAAAATTCTCAGCGGTTTTGATCAGCGCCAGATGCGAATAGGCCTGTGGAAAATTCCCTAACAAACGCTTGGTTTCAAAATCGATATCCTCACTAAAAAGCCCTAAATGGTTGCTGTAAGACAACAGCTGATCGAAATAATGTTTGGCTTTATCGCACTCTCCTATTTTATACAAACTATCAATAAGCCAGAATGTACAAATGGTAAAGGAACTGCTCGGCTCACCAAAATCATCCTCATTTCTGTACCGATACATAAGGCCGTTGCGGCACAGCTCCCGCTCCGTTGCTTGCACCGTAGAAACATACCGATGATCTGAAGCATCCAGAAAACCATATTGTTCCATAAGCAAGGTTGAAGCATCGAGATCTGTTGATCCATAAGCCTGAGTGTATGCCTGCACTTCCTCATTCCACGCATTGGCACAAATATCTTCAAATATTTCCTGGCGTAGTTTTTTCCAGTGGTCCAGATTACGGGTATTGGAGATTACTTCTGCAATTTTGACCGCCCGGTCAACCGCCACCCAGCACAGGAGTTTTGAAAAGGTAAAGTGTTTATCTTCAGTGCGCAATTCCCAGATACCCTTATCGGGTTCCCGCCAGTGCTGATCTACAATTTTGACGATTCCCTGTACTATAGTCCAGAGCGCTTCGCTGTTTTCGAGACTGGTTTCAAACTTCACAAACTGATGATAAATCACTTCCATCAGGATACCGTAGATATCATTCTGTTTTTGAGTGAAAGCCGCATTTCCCACCCGTACCGGTTTTGAACCTTCATAACCTTCAAGGTGTTTTAAGGTTTTTTCAGTGAGTTCCTTTTCGCCATTAATACCATACATTATCTGTATTTTCTCATCTTTATCGGGTATCGTATCTATAATAAACTGCAAAAATTTACGGGCAGATTTGGCATGGCCCAGGCCTGCAATCACACGTATGACCATAGAAGCATCCCGAACCCAGCAAAAGCGGTAATCCCAGTTGCGCTCCTCGCCTATAGTTTCGGGTAAAGAAGTTGTCGCAGCTGCAAGTACTGCACCCGATTTTTCATAGGTAAGAGCTTTAAGCACCAGAGCGCTGCGCATGATTTCGTTTTGATAATTTGGAAATTTTCGGGTTGCATCGCTCCAGTTCATCCAGTAAACTTTAGTGCGCTGAAACTTGAGGTAGGCTCTGTCCAGACTTTGTTTAACGAGTTTCTCGTGGTAAGAGAGTAGTAAATAACAATTACCGGTCATCTCTACGTTCTCTTTATTAAGAATTTTTTCGTGGTCAATATCCGTATACAAATACATACTATCGTATTTGCCTTCTTCAGTAAAACTCTCCAGATAATCCCCCCGGTCTTCCGTTTGAGTTTCAGGACCTGCGTATTCAAGTTTGGGTTCATATATCACTTTAAAAACCGGTTTTCCTTTGACTAAACGTATAAAACGGATCACATCTGGCGGAGCGTAAAATTTTCCGCCGCGCTTCTCATAACGCGGCATAAAATCGAATACTTCAAAAGCATTATTCCCGTCATCAAACATGGTTCGAAGGATATTGGTTTGCCACATGTATTTTTGGGAAATTTCATAGCTGTCATCTACCTCAAAGCCCATGGAGCCGCCTTTATCGGTATCAAGTAGTTTTGCAAAAACTGAAGGAGCATCAAATTTAGGCAGACAACACCAATCTATTGATCCGCTTTCTGATATAAGTGCTGCACTCCTGCAATTTCCTATAATACCGTAGTTTAAGTTATTCATTAATGAGATTTAAAAGTCTAAAGTTCTATTAAACGACTGGCTAAAACGCTGTCTTTTTCCGAAATTTAAGCATTAACAAAAAAACTAACCCGCCATTAACTCTTTTTATGAGCAAAACAATCATAATCTCCAACAGATTACCCTTACAACTGAAAATTGAAAACAAAAATATTGAAGCCACTCCCAGCGTAGGTGGCTTGGCTACCGGTATGAAATCGGTACACCGGGACGGTAATGGGGTTTGGATAGGCTGGACAGGCCTTACCGAAGAAGAAATACCCGCAGATCTTATAGATGATGTGGTAGAGGCTACCATTCAAGAGCAATGCGTTCCCGTATCCTTAAATCAGGAAGATATCGACGGCTTTTACTACGGCTTCTCCAACCGTACTATCTGGCCCCTGTTTCACTATTTTATAGAATACACCGAATTTGAAAAGGATAGCTGGCAGATTTATAAGCGCGTTAATGAGAAATATGCCGAAGTAGTGCTCGATAATATTGAAGAGGGCGATACAGTTTGGGTTCACGACTATCAGTTAATGCTTTTACCCGCTCTCATTAAAAAAGAACGTCCAGATGTACAGATTGGTTTTTTCCTGCACATTCCGTTTCCTTCCTATGAAGTATTCCGAATTTTACCCTGGCGGGAAGAAATACTGAAGGGCTTGCTGGGCTCTGATCTCATTGGCTTTCACACGTACGACTATCAGCGTCACTTTTTAAGTTCGGTATCAAGAATATTAAGACACGAAGTAAGTTTTAATGAGATTACGCTTAAAGACAGAATGGTGACGGTTAATTCGTTCCCAATGGGTATTGACTATAAAAAATTTGCAGACGCCGCAGAAAAGCACGACTCAGCTAAAAACCAGTCTGAACTCCAGCGCCGTCTGGACTCACATATCGATTCTACTCCAGATGCTAAAATGATTTTATCTATAGACCGTCTGGATTACAGTAAAGGTATCGCCAACCGCATCAGGGCGTACGAGTATTTTCTCGAAAAATACCCTGAGTTCAAGGAAAAGGTAAGACTCGTTATGCTGGCCGTGCCTTCGCGATCCAATGTGCCTCAATATCAATTGCTTAAAAAAGAGGTAGATGAACTGGTAGGGCGCATTAATGGTAAATTTTCAACAGTAAGCTGGACACCCATTTGGTATTTTTACCGCTCTATGCCCTTTGAAAATCTGATCGATCTTTATACAACCTGTGAGGTTGCACTGTTGACGCCCATTAGAGATGGGATGAATTTGGTCGCGAAAGAATATGTGGCTACGCGAACTTCAAAAACCGGAGTATTGATTTTAAGCGAAATGGCTGGTGCTGCTCAGGAAATGAGCGAGGCTGTGATTATTAATCCCAATAATTTTGAAGAAATCGCCGATGCCTTGAAAAAAGCCATCGAAATGCCAGAAAATGAACAGATAAGACGGAATAAATTCCTGCAAAAACGTCTTAAACGCTATAATGTCGAAAAATGGGCTGAAGATTTTATGAATGCCTTACACGAAACCGCACATAAATCTGATATTGTTGAAGCCGAACGTATGCAAAAAGGAAAAGAAGATGAGATGATTGAGGCTTATAAAAAGGCGGAGAAACGCATCTTATTTTTGGATTACGATGGAACCTTAAGGGGCTTTGTCAACAATCCCGATGAGGCCAGCCCTGATGAAGAGCTCATCGAACTGATCCGTAAAATAGAAAACCAGAAAAATACCGATGTGGTAATTATAAGTGGTCGCGATCGCCACACCTTGGGGGAGTGGTGGCAGGATGTTCCTATAACGCTGGTTGCAGAACACGGAGTTTGGAAACGACCTGTAGGCGGTGAATGGTCGGTTACAGAGGCTCTCAAAAACGATTGGATGGAAACCGTGAAGCCCATTCTTGAGAAATTTGTGGATCGTACTGCAGGTACATTTATTGAAGAAAAAAATTATTCTCTCGCCTGGCATTATCGTAATGCCGACCCTGATTTGGGGGAAAAGAGAGCCAGTGAATTATCATCTGTTTTAAAAGAACTTTCTGCCAACAACGAATTAGGCGTTCTGGATGGCAATAAAGTTCTTGAAATAAAAGACAGTACCATTCACAAGGGGAAAGCTGCTACTAAACATATTTTTGACAAAAAATACGACTTCAAATTTGCTATTGGTGACGATTGGACCGATGAATATATGTTTCAGGATTTACCCGAAGACACCTACAGCATTAAGGTTGGTTTACAAAAAACAGCTGCCCGTTTTTATGTAGATGACACCGACCGCGTACGTGATTTACTAAAACGCTTTGCAGAAAATTAATTTTAAACTAGTTTTCTACTTTATCTATACACAAACCCTATTTATGAAAAAAATTATTTCCGCTTTACTGCTACTAGTTGTATTTCAAATTTCCTTTGCCCAGAACAACGTACCTTCAGAAACCGATTTGCGCATTTACGGGATCATTGATGCAGTCTCTGTAGATCGAATTGAAAAGGATGTTAGAACCCTCGCCGGTTTTGGCACCCGTAATACCTTTAGCGATACGCTTAGCGATACTCGTGGTATAGGCGCGGCGCGGCGATATATAAAAGCTGAGTTTGATAAAACATCTGAGGCCTGTGGCGATTGTCTCAACGTTTTCTATCAAAGAGATTTGGTGACACCCGAGATGGGCAATCGCATTCCTAAAGAAGCCTACGTAGTCAATGTTGTGGCAATTCAAAAAGGAACCAAATACCCCAACCGCTACATCATTATGAGCGGAGATGTTGATTCACGCGCAAGCAATACGATGGATTTTGAAACTGACGCTCCAGGAGCTAACGATAATGCCAGCGGTATGGCGGGTACTATGGAAGCGGCACGGGTACTTTCAAAATACAAATTTGAAAACAGTATTATTTATGTAGGCCTATCTGGTGAAGAACAGGGACTTTTTGGCGGTAAGGGTCTTGCGGAATATGCGGTTAAACAGGGTTGGGAGATTATAGGCATCCTTAACAATGATATGATAGGCAATATTGAAGGTGTAGATGGTATCATCAGCAACCGGGATTTTAGAATATTTTCTGAGCCAATAACCGGGGAAGAAACGGAAAGGGAGCGTAACGCCCGTCGCTTTTATGGCGGTGAGGTTGATGGAATTTCACGGCAGTTGGCTCGTTACGTATATAGCAATGTTAAAAAATACATGCCCGAGATGAACCCGATGATGATTTACCGTCTGGACCGTTTTGGCCGTGGCGGGCATCACCGCCCTTTTAATGATCTCGGCTTCGCCGGAATACGCATTATGGAAGCGCACGAAAATTATACGCAGCAACATCAGGATATTCGAACCGAAAACGGTATCAATTACGGTGATGTGGTAGAACACGTTAATTTCCCCTATGCGGCAAAACTTACGGCTGTTAATGCTATCAACCTTGCAAGTCTGGCCTGGGCTCCGCCAACCCCTAAGACTGTTGAAATTGGTGGTATTGTTGAAGCAGATGTGAAATTAAAATGGAGTAAGGTAGACGGTGCAGCAGGCTATAAAGTATATTGGAGAGATACCACATCCCCCACCTGGGATTACAGCCGTTACGTAGGAGATGTAGAAGAAACCAGCCTTGAAGGCATCGTGATTGATAATTTTTTCTTTGGAATTTCTGCAGTTGGCAAGAATGGCCACGAAAGCCCCGTAGTATTTCCAAATGCAATTATGAGATAGATTTGCAAATACAAGACAAATGTCATAAATTTACGGAAATTTGTCAATCATGGATGATGCGTATAAAAAACTCGATCACGAAATAAATTCTTATTACAAGAAAATCTCTGAACGGGAAAATCTTGTTAAAGAGCCTGCGGTTGCATATGATACATTTCTGGAAAGCCCTATGCGTGTTGTACACGCCATTAATATCGGTATTCCTTATCGTATTTTTAAACTTATCAAAGAAGAGTCTCCTTTTGATGATGATGACTGGGCAAATTTTTTGAATATTTCTAAACGTTCATTAGATCGTTTTAAAGCTGCCGGTGACCATATCTTTAAACCTGCACACGCAGAGAAAATCTTTGAGCTCGCAGAGGTTACCCAGTTGGGCGCTCAGGTCTTTGAAAGTCGTAAACAGTTTTACGATTGGCTCAATACACCCAGCTTTGCTTTAGGAGATTTCAAGCCTATAGACCTTTTAAGTAATTCCTTTGGGAAAAATCTGGTGTTAGACGAGCTGCATCATATTGATCAGGGTATTTTTGCATAATGATCGTATTCCGGCTTTCCCGTGAAAAATATGCAGTAAACCTTTCAGGTAAAGGGGCGGCATTACGCGGGGGCCGCTGGAACAGTAAAGGTGTAGAAGTTCTTTATGCAGCCCAGAGCAGAGCTCTTGCTCTTGCTGAAGTCGCAGTTCACCTCTCCCTCGCCAACCTACCTTCAGACTTTATGATGCTGGAAATTTATATTCCGGACAATACTAAAGTTAAAGAACTCCGGGAATCTGATTTACCTGAATTTTGGAACGATTTTCCTTATAACTTAAACACGCAGCAATTTGGCGATCAGTTTGTTTCTGATGGCAAATTTGCTATTTTAAAAGTACCTTCGGCAGTAGTTCAAGGAGACTTTAATTTTTTAATCAATTTCAATCACCCTGATGCAAAAAATATTCAAATCCATTCTAAAAGACCATTTCCCCTTGACAAGCGTATTTTCCATTAAGATTTCTTCGCTTATTTTAACTTTAGGCCTTATAGGTACAAGCTGCGTTGAGGCTCAGTCTTTTAAAAAAGAGTTTTCAAGACAGGACACTTTAAAAGGAAGTATTACTCCCCAAAGAGAATGGTGGGATGTCAACCATTATGATTTAAAGGTTGACATCAATCCTGAAGACGAGTTCATCTCCGGAAGCAATACACTCACCTACACGGTTTTAGAGCCTAACCAAAAAATTCAGATTGATTTGCAGGAGCCCATGAAACTATTGAGTGCAGCTCAAAACGGCACTGCACTGAAGATTGAAAAAGAAGGTCTGGCACATTTCATTTTGCTTAAAGAAAAACAAAAGAAAGGCAGGCAGTATCAGTTACTATTAAAATTTGAAGGTAAGCCCCGCGTTGGAGCCCGTTTGCCGTGGGATGGGGGCTGGACCTGGCAAAAAGATGCTCAGGGTAAAACATTTGCTGCAAACGCAAATCAGGGTATAGGCTCTTCAATCTGGTGGCCGAACAAAGATATCCCCTATGACGAAGTAGATAGTCTGGATTTACACATTACCGTTCCCAAAGGTATTATGGCTGTGGGAAATGGAAAACTGGTAGATTCTACGTCATCAGCTGATAAAACGACCTATCATTGGTCTGTGAAAAACCCGATTAATAGTTACGGAGTTAGTGCCGATCTCGCAGATTACGCACATTTTTCAGATACGTATGAAGGCGAAAACGGAATACTTGACCTCAACTTTTATGTACTGAAAGAAAATCTGGAAAAAGCCAAAAAGCATTTTACAGATGTGCCTCGTATGCTTCAGGCATTAGAGCATTGGTTTGGTCCCTACCCTTTTTATGAGGATGGTTATAAACTGGTTGAAGTACCTTACTTGGGTATGGAACATCAAAGCAATGTCACCTATGGTAATAATTACGAAAATGGCTATCTGGGCCGCGATCTTTCAGGCACCGGATGGGGGCTTAAATTTGATTTTATAATCATTCACGAAAGCGGTCACGAATGGTTTGCAAATAACATCACCAATAAAGATGTTGCAGATATGTGGGTTCACGAGGGCTTTACCGCCTATTCCGAAAACCTATTTTTGGATTACCACTACGGCAAAGAAGCATCTGCAGACTATGTGATAGGAACCCGCAATGCTATACGCAATGACCGCCCCATTATTGGGATCTATGGAGTAGACTATGAAGGCAGCGGAGATATGTATTACAAAGGAGCAAACATCCTGCACACCGTGCGCCAACTTGTTGAAGATGATAAAAAATGGCGCGAAATTTTACGTGGTTTGAATGAGGAGTTCTATCACCAGACGGTGACCTCGGCACAGGTTGAAAAGTACATCAGTGACCAAAGTGGGATTGATTTAACCCAATTCTGGGATCAATATTTACGTAC
>CAYNMH010000025.1:27378-36723 GCA_964398145.1 uncultured Flavimarina sp.
AATTATAATTCGTTTGCCAAAGGGTATCGTAAGAGTTATCTACACTGGCTCAATCAGGCAAAACGGGAGGAAACCCGCCAAAAACGCATCCTGGAAATTGTAGACCTTTGTGCTCAAAATATTAAGCAACGCAGTTAAACAAAAATTCAAATTATAATTATTGAAAAAGCCCGCTTTGATCTAAAAAAGCGGGCTTTTAACTTTAAAATTCCTTCTGGAAATTATTCTTTGACTGAAAATTTAAATGTCGTTGTTGTCTCGTATTTCTCCCCCGGTTTTAAAACCGTTGAAGGAAAATCAGCCTGATTTGGAGAATCGGGATAGTGCTGGGTTTCTAAACAAAAACCACTTCGGTAAGCATAGGTGCCTTCTCCATCTTTCTGCGTCAAAGTCCCGTCCAGGAAATTCCCCGTGTAGAACTGAATCGCAGGCTCGGTGGTCATAATTTCCATAAATCTTCCGCTTTCCGGATCAAGAGCAGTAGCTGCTAATGTCATTTCTCCGCCGGTTCCATTTAAAATCCAGCAATGATCGTAGCCCAAACCTTTTTTCAACTGATCGTCTTCGGCATTGATCTCAGCACCAATTTTCTTCGGTGTATTGAAATCGAAAGGTGTTCCTGCAACAGCTTTGAGCTCTCCTGTTGGGATCAAGCCAGCATCAACCGGAAGGTATTGATCTGCGTTGATCATCACTTCGGTATCTAAAATAGTTTTATCAAAATCCCCGGAAAGGTTGAAATACGAATGCTGGGTAAGATTTACCACAGTTGGCTTGTCGGTAGTTGCTTCATATTTTACCATCAGAGTATTATCTGCCTGTAAAGTATAGGTGACAGTCGTTTCCAGATTCCCGGGATATCCCATTTCCCCGTCAGGGCTCAAATAAGTAAGCTTTAAACCTACATTATCGCCGTCTTTAACTTCTTCGGCATTCCAAACCACCTTGTCAAAACCGACAGTACCTCCGTGAAGGCTGTTTTCACCATCATTTACGGGCAACTGATAGGTCTGACCTTCAAGTTCAAAAGTACCTTTGGCAATACGGTTTCCGTAACGACCAATGATTGCCCCAAAATAAGGTGAACCCGCTACATACTTATCCAGACTGTCAAAACCTAAAACCACATCCTGAAAGGTGCTGTCTTTACTTGGAGCCTTTAAGCTGGTGATGATACCTCCGTAGGTTATGATATCTACCTGCATTCCGTTTGCGTTGACCAAAGCATATTTGGCTACCGGAATACTATCCTGAAACATCCCGAAATCAGATTTGGTGATCGATGCCTCTGGCATCTCCTCGACCACGGCTGTCTTGTCATTCTTGGTGTTGTTTTTACAGTTGACTGCTGTAAAAGCCATTCCCAAAACAACAGGAATGACCAGTAATCTTTTAGTTACATTCATAAATGATAAAAGCTAAGTTGTTAATTACATTCTATGCTGAAACAAGTGGAAATAAGCTTCATTCGCATTTAAGGTGTCTTTAAAGTCACGTACACGCGTCTGATCGTCTATTACCACCAGTTCAATACCTGCAATATCGGCAAAATCCTCCATAAACTCTGTCGTAACCGCCTGACTGTACACGGTATGGTGCGCACCACCCGCTAAAATCCAGGTCGTTGCAGCAATATCAAGGTTTGGCTTACAATCCCAGAGCACGCGAGCCACCGGTAAATGCGGAAGATCAGCTTCCGGTTTTACAGCCTCAACCTCGTTTACAATAAGTCGGAAACGGTTACCCATATCTACCAAAGAAGCATTGATTGCAGGACCTTCGGGCGAGTTAAATACCAAACGCGCAGGATCTTCCTTACCTCCTATTCCTAAAGGATGTACTTCACAACTCGGTTTTCCGTCTGCGATAGAAGGACAAATCTCAAGCATGTGTGATCCCAAAACATAAGAACCTTTTGGAGTAAAATGGTAGGTATAATCTTCCATAAATGATGTACCGCCTTCCAGACCAATTGCCATCACTTTCATAGCGCGTACCAAAGCAGCAGTTTTCCAGTCACCTTCTCCACCAAAACCGTAACCATCTGCCATAAGGCGCTGGGTTGCGATTCCGGGCAATTGCTTCAGTTCACCTAAATTCTCAAACGTATCTGTAAAAGCACCGAAACCACCTTCTTCAAAAAAGGCTCGAAGTCCCAATTCAATTTTTGCAGCATCTACAAGAGATTGACGTTGCTCACCACCTTCTTTGATTTTATCAGCCAAATTGTATTCGCTTTCATAGGTTTTAAGCAGTGCATCCAGATCTTCCTGTTTGATCTCGTTTATTTTAGCCACAATGTCTGAAGAATCAAAACCATTTACGGTAAAACCAAAACGCATTTGGGCTTCAACCTTGTCCCCTTCGGTCACTGATACCTCACGCATATTGTCACCAATACGGGCTACTTTAAGGTTTTGGAACTCATTCCATCCTAAAGCAACACGGGTAAAAATGCCGAGTTTTTGCTGAACACGGGCTTCCTGCCAGTGCCCTACAACCACTTTGCGCTTTTTACGCATACGTGACATCATAAAACCAAACTCCCGATCTCCGTGAGCCGACTGGTTTAGGTTCATAAAATCCATATCTATTTTATCCCACGGAATGGCCGCGTTGAATTGTGTATGCAAATGGCAAACCGGCTTGGAAAGCAGGTTCAGACCTTTAATCCACATTTTAGCAGGCGAAAAAGTATGCATCCATAAAATTAAACCGATACAGTTCTTGTTTCCGTTAGCTTCCAGACACAGGTCTGTTATTTCATTTGGAGTTTTTACCAGGTCTTTGTAAACAATTTTTACGGGAATGTCTTTGGAGTTATTAAGACCTGCGGAAATTTCCTGAGAGTGTGCAGCCACTTGTTTTAGGGTTTCTTCGCCGTATAAATGTTGGGTGCCGGTCACAAACCAGACCTCTAAATGTTCAATAGTGTAATTCATAAAAGGGTTGTAGTCGTATTAATTTTATTAAAGTGCTTTTCTTTTAAGAAAAATAGATATAAACCACCGCAACCATTGCGCAAATGGCGATACCGGCCGGTTTTAAATATTTCCACGGAGTGATATCCACCTGACGGGTGTATTCCTCGAGGTAATCGGTTTGACGTGGATAGATTTTGCTTACTCCAAATAGAATACCGAGTACTAAAACAAAGATGATTCCCATAATGTGCAAGAAACTTGGGAAGGCTTCCTTAGCAATCATAGCCAGCTCTGAAGCGTCAGTAATACCTCCTGCTTCGGCAGCGGTAACCGCATTACCCGTGATGATAGGTTTAATTACATAAAGCGTTACTAAATAAGTTACTACAGCGAACACAATAGCGATATTCGCGGCTTTGCCGGAAACGCGCTTTGAGAAATATCCGACCAAAATAATAGCCAGGATAGGCACACTAAATGAACCGTTAAGTTCCTGCAGGTAGTTGAAAATCCCACCTTCTACTCCGTATAAAAGCGGCGCAATCGCCATCGAGAAAATAGCTAGCAAAATACCGAATATTTTACCAGCACGTACCACTTGCTTTTCGGAAGCGTTGTTATTGAAATATTGTTTGTACAGGTCAAGACCAAAAAGGGTCACAGACGAGTTAAGTGCCGAGTTAAATGAACTCAAAATAGCACCAAAAAGCACTGCTGCGAAGAAACCTACAAAGGCAGTAGGAAGCACAGCTTTTACCAGCATTGGGTAAGCTTCATCGGCATTGTCCAGATTTCCGTTAAAGTATTGAAATGCGATGATACCCGGTAACACCACGATAATTGGACCTAAAATTTTTACAAAAGCGGCAAGGCAAAGTCCTTTTTGACCTTCAGCCAGGTTTTTAGCACCCAAAGCCCGTTGAATAATCGCCTGGTTGGTACCCCAATAGTAAAAGTTCACAATAAGCATGCCTGTAAATAAAGTGGTCCATGGCACCGAAGAATTGGGGCCGCCCAGAATATCAAATTTTTCAGGAAGATTAGTGGTCAAAACGTTCATTCCTTCAACAATGCTCCCATCGCCTACGGCCATTAATCCGAAAATAGGAATCAATAAACCTCCCACGATAAGCCCTACAGCATTAATCGAGTCAGAAACCGCAACCGCTTTCAATCCACCAAAAATCGCATAAATAGAACCTATAAGACCAATGCCCCATACAGTTACCCAAAGTGCAGATTCCGGCGACATCCCCATACGCTCAGGAAGATCAAACATCGTGTTGATTGCCAAAGCACCTGAATATAATACGGTAGGAAGCATGGAGATAGCGTAAGCCAATAAGAAAAGGATTGACACAATCGTTTTCGTGAGTTTCCCATAGCGTTTTTCCAAAAATTGGGGAATGGTAGAAATACCGCCTTTCAAATATTTTGGCAGCAATACAAAAGCCGTAAACACCATGGCAACTGCGGCGATAATTTCGTAGGCTGCAATAAGAATACCTTCACTAAAACCTACACCATTAGTACCAATAATCTGTTCAGTAGAAAGGTTTGTTAGGAGTAATGAACCTGCAATAACTGGCCCGGTAAGACTACGCCCACCCAGGAAATATCCGTCTGAGGTAGTCTCATCGGTGGTACGCGACGCGAAATACGAAATAATAGCCACTAGTAGTGTAAACGCGGCAAAAGTGATTAGTCCCATAAAATGAAAATGTAAAAAGTTAATTTAAAAATTAGCAGCCCTGCCCGTAATAGGCATCTTTCCCGTGCTTACGCTCGTAATGTTTTTTGATTAAAGAATCCTTTAGCCTTGGTGCATTTGGATTAATCTGAAGCGTCAACTGAGCCATTCGTGCGATTTCTTCCAAAACCTTGCTGTTGTAGACGGCTTTAGCTGCGGTTTCTCCCCAGGCAAAAGGTCCGTGATTACCCAATAATACCATATTCACTTCAGTATAGTCCAGATCGCGCTCTTTAAAACAATCCATAATCTGAATACCGGTATTGTGCTCGTAATTACCCGCGATTAAATCATCGTGCATCGGTGCGGCACAAGGAATATCTGCTGTTAAATGGTCTGCATGTGTTGTTCCAAAAACTGGAATATCCAGCTGTGCCTGAGCCCAGGCTACTGAATAGGTAGCATGAGTGTGTGCAATACCTCCTATCTTTTCCCAGTGTTTGTAAAGATAGGCGTGAGTCTTGGTATCTGACGAAGGGCGCTTGGTACCCTCAACGATTGTATTATCAAAATCAACAATAACGATATCTTCAGGCTTAAGTATTTCATACGGAACGCCACTTGGTTTTATTGCGAAAACACCTTTTTCTCGATCTACCGCACTTACGTTTCCGAAAGTATAAATGACAAGACCAAGAGCGTCTAGCTCCATATTAGCCTCATAGCATTCTTCTTTTAACGATTTATACATGATGTTCTGTCTTTTTTGATTTTACAATTGAATTTTCAACGAAAGCACTCAATTCCTCATAGCGCTCCATTTGTTCTGAAAATTCCTTGAGATATTCCGGTTGCGGCTGATATTCGGCTTCATAATCGCTACCCAACGTCTGGCTGGCAGTAATTACATCGGGGTAAATACCGGCAGCAACCGCTGCATAAACAGCCGCTCCCAAAGCAGGAGCCTGATCTGAAGCAGCAACTTTAATAGGAACATTTAGCGTATTGGCGAGCGATTGCATAATAAACTTAGATTTGCGCGCCACGCCACCAATACCTACTACAGTTTTGATTTCAATGCCCTCATCGGCAAAACGATCCATTATTTTTTTGGAACCAAAGCAGATTGCGTTTACCAAAGCCTTAAAGATATGCGGAGCGCGGGTTCCCATATTGAGATTGGTAACCGCTGCTTCCAGCTCCTGATTGGCGTCTGGTGTTCTTCTGCCGTTAATCCAGTCTAAAGCAACCGGAATAGCTTCGTGATGCGGGATCGCTTCAGCAGCATCAGATAATTTTCTAATGAAGTCTGATTCTAGTTCAGCTTTCAATTTTTCTTTTTGTTCTGCGGAAAGGATATCGGAAGTAAGAACCAGGTTATCTATAGGCCAGCTCAATACGTCTTTAAACCAAGCCAACAAATCTCCAAAAGCCGACTGACCGGCTTCCAAACCTACAAGGCCAGGAATCACCGACCCTTCAACCTGCCCGCAAATACCGCGAACAGTCTTATTTGCTGTAACCTCAGGAGCCGAAACGCTAATATCACAGGTAGAAGTTCCCATCACCCGAACGAGTGTATGCTCTTCAACCTTGGCACCTACTGCACCGGCGTGTGCATCAAAAGTACCCACGGCGATAACTGTGTCTGTTGTAAGGCCTAATTTCTCAGCCCAGGCTTCGCTCAACGTACCGGCAACTTCATCTGAAGTATAGGTTTCCGTATAAAGTCTGTCTCTCAATTGCGCCAGATACGGATCAAGTTTTCCAAAGAATTCTTCAGGTGGCAGACCGCCCCAGCTTTCGTGCCACATTGCCTTATGACCCGCCGCACAACGGCTGCGTTTAAAGTCGGCTAATGAAACATTATCAAGCAAGGTAAACGTCATCCAGTCACAATGCTCCATCCAGGAATAAGCAGCTTGTTTTACAGCTTCATCTTGGCGGGCTACGTGTAGAATTTTAGCCCAAAACCATTCCGAAGAATAGATTCCGCCTTCGTATTTGGTAAAATCTTCACCCCCCCAAGTGCGGGCCAGATCGTTGATTTCATTGGCCTCATCTATTGCCGTATGGTCTTTCCACAAAACCATCATAGCATTCGGATTCTCTTCAAATCCTGCAGTCAATGCCAGAGGCGTTCCTTCTTCATTAACAGGAATTGGAGACGAACCGGTAGTATCTATACAGATTCCTTTTACTGCTTCGGCTTCTACCCCGCTTCGGGAAACAACTGCCTTAATGGTAGTCTCTAGACCCTCCAAATGATCTAGCGGATGCTGACGAAAGCGATTTTCAGCAGGATTACAATAAAGTCCTTTTTTCCACCTTTGATAGTAGCTTACTTCGGCTTCAACCTCCTTACCGTTAGAAGCATCTATTAAAACTGCCCTAACTGAATCTGAACCGTAATCAAGCCCAATAACATATTTTTTCATAAACAATACGTCTTATAATCAAAAACAAATCTACTATATTAAATTAAAAATGTATAATTTACACTTAAAATATTTATATTTAATTGATCATGATTCGTCTGTTTAATAATTTAAATTAAAAATACCAGCTCCAAATGAATTTCTGCAATGCGCTTATAGCATCATTTAGAACAGTCAGTCAAGCTTATTTTCCTTTTAAAACAACTACCGAAAAAGGAGGTAGTTCTATTTCAAGTTTTTCATCTTCCAATTGAAAGTTTTTAAATTTCTGAGGTTTAATTTTAAGGGGGGCTTCAAATGTATTATGATCATCAAGAGCTGTAGATGCAAGGATTTCGCCATCAAAAGCATTTACTTGAAGGTCATGAAGATTAATGGTGATTTTATTGGACTGGCGAGCATCAATGTTTACCAGTGAAATATTTATATTTCCAGCATTGTTTCTGGAAGCTGAAGCATTAATGGCAGGTAACTTTTCTCCCTTATATTCATAATCCGGCGTATCAAGTTCTATTGGGATAAGCTGAGCATCCTGATGTATATTAAACATTTTCATCACATGATAAGTAGGTGTTAAGATCATTTTTTCTCCTTCTGTAAGTATTACAGCCTGCAAAACATTTACCACCTGGGCGAGATTGGCCATTTTGACCCGCTCTGCATGATTATGAAATATATTTAAAGTCATGCCCGCAATCATCGCATCACGCATAGTATTTTGCTGGTATAAAAATCCAGGATTGGTTTCTTCCATTACATCATACCAGCCGCCCCATTCATCAACGATTAAATCTACTTTTTTTTCAGGATCGTATTTATCCATAATCTTAGAATGATTGGTAATTAATTCTTCTATCAACCAAGATTGCTTCATCGTTTTAAAATACATTTCCTCTGAAAAATCGACAGATGGACCTTTATTGCTCCAATTGATTACTGAATAATGATGTAAAGCCACTGCCTGTAATAATTTATGAGGGATATCGCGCATTAGAACTTCAGTCCAATGATAATCTCCATCGCTTGCTCCCGAAGCTATTTTATATAAACCACCTTCGATTCCTGCTCCAGACATAAATGTTGCATATTTACGATAGACATCCGCATAATATTCTGGTCTCATATTTCCCCCACAACCCCAAGCCTCGTTTCCAATACCCCAAAAGCGAACTTCCCACGGCTCCTTACGACCATTTTGCTTTCTCCAATCAGACATTGGGCTCACACCGTCAAAATTTACATACTGAATCCAATCTGATAGTTCCTGAACCTCTCCACTACCCACATTCCCTGATAAATAAGGCTCAGCACCTAACTCTTCACATAAATTGAGAAAGTTGTGCGTTCCAAAGCTATTATCTTCAGTAACATTGCCCCACCATGTATTTACTATAGTTGGCCGGTCCTCCTGTGGTCCTACTCCATCTTTCCAGTGATAGGTATCTGCAAAGCAACCTCCTGGCCATCTCAAATTTGGAATTTTAAGTTCTTTTAGAGCATTAATAATATCATTTCTCACGCCTTGAGTATTCGGTATGTTGCTTCTTTCACCCACGTAAAGACCATCATAAATACAACGTCCTAAATGTTCTGCAAAATGACCATAAATGTGTTTGCTAATTGTAGGCGCATCTGCTGCAGGCTTTAAAACAATTTCTGCTTGAGCTACGCAAACACAAGGCGTTAGCATAGTAAATACTAAAATTTTAAAAAGGATATTCATAGTTCATTTTTCTTAAATGCCACTGGAAAGCGTATTATTTTAAGTGTCTTTGCCACATTTAACAAATAAATAAAATATTTTCTAGAAACTAACCACTTCTAGTAAATAATACTATATATCATCTAATAACATGCATTTGGAGATAAATTCTATATTTGAAAAAATTCAAAAAATGTTAAGTAATTACTCCACCGCAGATAAAGTATTAATGGCATTGGACTGTATCATTTTTGGTTTTGATCAACACGAACTCAAAATACTACTCATTAAGCGTGATTTTGAACCAGAAAAAGGAAAATGGTCATTGATAGGAGGATTTCTCAAAAGAACTGAAACCCTTAATAATGCTGCCAACCGTATTTTACAACATTTTTCTGGACTTGACTCTATTTACCTCGAGCAGCTTTACACCTTTAGTGAGGTAGATCGTGATCCTGGGGAGCGCACCTTGTCTACAGCATACTATGCCCTAATAAATAGTGAAAATCACTGCCAATTTGCGAATAATGACTATCCAGCACAATGGTTTAATGTAAAGGATGCACCAGGTCTTATTTTTGATCATAATGA
>CAYNMH010000026.1:0-36573 GCA_964398145.1 uncultured Flavimarina sp.
CATACCGGCTAAAATAGTTTAAAATTGATTTTTAAAATTAAATACAAGGAAATACTGTTTATTAGGTTTTTCAGGATAAATTATAGTTTAATCCTCGCGATAATCGCTTTAGTTGGTTGCAGAGGATGGGCGCAAAGAGAAAAAGCACAAAAATTACCCAACATTGTATTTTACATAAGTGATGATTTAAGTGCCAGCGATATTTCCATTTATAAGAATCAGGGGATAGAGGTCCCAAATATTACCAGGCTTGCAGAGTCTGGCTTGAAATTTAACAGGGCTTTTATCGCATCGCCCTCTTGTGCACCCAGCCGTGCTGCCTTGCTAACAGGGTTGTACCCAAACAATAACGGGGCTTTGGCAAATCACACCTATCCAAGAACAGACCTGCAACGTTTACCGCAAATTCTTAAGAAACTAGGTTATGAAGTAGTTGCATTTGGAAAAATCGACCACAACATCACTGAAGAACGAGCTGAGCAAAACGGATTTGACTTCTACAGTAAAAAAATGACTCAGCTGCCGCAGCAGGTACGTGAATATTTTAAAAACAAGGTATCAGATAAACCAGTATGCCTTTTAGTGGGAGATCGCCGACCTCATGTACAGTGGATTGAAGATGCAAATTACCCAATGAACGAAGTACGCCTGCCCGATTTTTTTCTGGATACTCAGGAAACCCGGGAGCACTGGGCACGTTATGCTACAGATGTTCAGGGAATGGATCACGATATGGGTGAGATTATGAGAATGGCTAAAGAAAATTTGGGAGAAAATAGTATCTTTTTATTCTCAGCAGATCATGGTAGCCAGTGGCCCTTTGGGAAATGGAATCTCTATGACTATGGTATTCGGGTGCCACTTATTGTTTCCTGGCAGGGAAATATTAGTGCAGGATCTAACACCGATGCATTAGTAAGCTGGATAGATATTTTTCCAACGCTTATTGATATTGCCGGGGGCAAAGTCCCGAACGATATTGACGGTAAATCCTTTTTATCTGTGCTAAAAAATCCCCATACAGGTTTTAGAGATTATATTTTTACAGAGCATAGTGGGGATGGTGACTTTAATGTCTATCCCATACGAAGTGTGCGCACAGAGAGGTTTAAATATATAGAGAATCTTTTCCCTGAAAATTATCATACTAACCATTCGGATGTTCTTAGAAAAGATGGTGCAGGGGGGTACTGGGATTCCTGGGAAGTTCTGGCGCAAAATGACAGCACCGCCTTTATGCAAGTTCAAAAATATTTTATACGTCCTGAGGCTGAGTTTTATGATCTTAAAAACGATCCTCTTGAGCAAGTCAACCTCATTTATGATCGTAATTATATTAAAGAAATCAACAGACTTAAATCAATATTACATCAGGAATATAAGACTCAAAACGATAAGCTGGAGCTCATAGGTGAACCCTGGCCAGTTTCAGGAAATCGCCCAAACAAAGAAAGTATTGATGCGCGCAGGAAAAATTGAATGGCGAATAGTAAACTACCTTTCACTCTTTGCACTTTTGTTGAGTGCAGGCTGTGTTACTAAAAAGAGATTGCCGGTTTCTACAGAAATCTTGTCTTGGAAATCTGTTGATTATGCACAGGATACACGTCCCAGAGCTAGGCACGAAGCGGCATTCGTTAAGGTAAAAAACAACTTTTACCTCTTGGGAGGAAGGCGGATTCAGCATGTAAGCATTTTTGATCCCGAGACACAAATCTGGACGGAGGGAGCGCAGCCACCACTTGAACTTCATCATTTTCAGCCTATCGTTTACGAGGGCAAGATCTATATTATTGCCGCAATGACGGGACCCTATCCCGGGGAGACGCCGGTTCCCAATTTTTACAGCTATGACCCTAAAACAAATACCTGGGCAAAGGGGCCGGAGATCCCTGAAGATAGAAGACGGGGCTCTGCCGGAATTGTGCTGGACGGGGATACCGTTTACCTCTCAAGCGGTATACAGGATGGGCACCGCAACGGTCATGTAACCTGGCTGGATAGCTACAATTTTAAAACCGGAGCGTGGAAAACCTATCCCGATGCACCGCGTGCCAGGGATCATTTTCAGTCTGCACTGGTAGACGGTAAGATTTATAATTTAGGAGGAAGACGCTCTAAAGCGCCACGAAATACCTTTAACGATACCGAAGGCAAGATAGATTACTTTGATTTAGAGCAAAATAAATGGTTTACCGTACCTGAAGAATTGCCTACACAGCGCGCCGGGATTTTCACCATAGTGCTTGGGGATGATATTGTTGTTTTAGGCGGGGAGTCTGGTGATCAGCCTACGGCACACAACGAGGTGGAAGCCTTTAACGTAAAGGATCAAAACTGGCGCGTGTTGCCTCGGTTTATTGAAGGCCGGCACGGCACTGGTATAGTATATTATAAAGGGAGTTTATATACCGTTTCAGGATCTGGAAGAAAAGGTGGTAAGCCCGAGCTATTAACGATGGAACGACTAGACCTGCAAAAAATGCCTTAAGGTTAGGGGCGTGTTACGAAATTTAGACGTTGATTCTAGTAGATTTTAGCAGGTTCAGGGAATTTTACAGGAGACTATAGTTTCAGGTTGAGCAAGATTGAAAGCTAGACGTTTGGAATATCATAGTGATTTTTTTTGCAGAACATTTATTTATTGCTCATAGTTCCATTTTTATTGTTCTTTCTAACAATCATAAGTGGTAGTTGTAAGACATCAAATACCTTAGTATGGTTTTAATGTGACCCATACTTAGCATCCTATGAATTACTGCAGTCCTATTACGTTGTCAATTTGCTTGTTTTTAGCAACTACATTAGCAATTTATAGTCAAAGTATCGAAGAATTACAAAAGGCTTACTCAGGTAAAGTAATCTGGAATACGGAGAATCAAGAAATCACTTTTGCTACAGGTGGTATTATAACTTTTTTGGATAAAGGAACTCCTAAACAACATTTCTGGAATGTCCCTGCTGTTGTTAAACGCATCACTATTGAGGCAGATGTACGTGTGGTAGGTGCTTTTCATTCAGAGGCAGATCTCACTATACGTGGTAAACACAGAAAAACTTCTATGGTCTATGGCACAGACTTTACCACCTGGGCACAAAAAAACAACGTGAAAGCATTTAGACATTGTCAGTTTCAAAACTTTGGTGGCACATTTACGATTCAGAACCTTACTTCTTTAAATCCTTTTGGGTTTCATGTGCGCGGCGAGGGAAACAAGGTTATGGTTTCAGACTGTGATTTTCTCGACAATCGCGGTGGTTCTGGTAATCACAGCGATGGTATAGAAGGAGGAGATGGCTCGGTGATTGAGAATTGTTATTTTGAAACGGGCGATGATGTCATTAAGGTTTACAATGATCTCACCGTTAAGGACTGTACGATCAAAATGGTTAAAAATGCTGTACCCATACAGCTGGGATGGGGCAATACCGGTAATGATACCGGCAACTTTTACAACCTCACCATCATAGGTGATGAAGGTAGAGGCAGTGATGATCACGCCATTATTGTGGGACGTAGCGGTCAATATACCAAAACCATCAATATCTACGGGTGCAGGATTATCAACCCAAATGCAAGTTGGGCCAGTTTACGCGAAACAGGAATGACCCTAAAGGGCGAAGTGACCGATGCAACAATTAAAGTGGCCAGATACTGGTCTCGATATAAGGAAGGTCATTGTGAAATGAAAATCTGTAACACTATCCATGAGCAGGCTGAATATTCCTGTACGGAGTAGTAGTCCCTAAAGTGCTATTTTTAACACTTTCAGGGAGAATTGATGCAATTCAAATTATCAAAATCATCCTTTGCAAATGCATTTTAAAATTATCAGAATCCTCTTGCCACTTTTTGTCCTAATGATTTGCGGCACGTTGCTTTCGCAGGAAAGCGCTCCGGCAAGTTACACCAATCCGGTCATACCTGGTTTTCATCCCGACCCATCGATAACCCGCGTGGGTGATGACTATTATTTAGTCAATTCTTCATTTAACTGGTTTCCCGGGATTCCCATTTTTCACAGTAAGGATCTTGTAAACTGGAAACAGATAGGTAATGTGCTTAGCCGGCCAGAGCAGCTCAATATGAAAACTCCGGGCAACGGTGGCGGGGTTTGGGCTCCCACCATACGATATCACGATGGGCTGTTTTATGTAGTGGTTACGTGTAAACAGTGCATCAACACTTGCAATTGCGGAGATAATTTTTATGTTACGGCCAAAGATCCTGCCGGACCCTGGAGCGATCCTACCTGGGTAGACAGGTCTTATGGCATTGATCCCACTCTGTTTTGGGATGATGACGGGAAAAGTTATTACATCGGCTCAACCCACGAGCTCGAAGGGGGTAGGGAGTGGCCCTCACAGGATAAAATCTATATCAGTGAGATTGACCTGAAAACCGGAAAAATACTAACAGAACCCATTATACTTACTTCAGGCCACGCCACGAATGCCAAATTTGCGGAAGGACCGCACCTGTACAAAAAAGGGCAAACCTATGTATTGATGATTTCAGAAGGCGGGACCTGGAACAACCATGCTGTAACTACATTTACTTCGCAAAACCTGATGGGACCTTACGAACCTACTCAGGTAAACCCTGTTTTAACACATCGCCATCTGGGCGATGATGCAGCGATAACCAACTTGGGTCACGCTGATTTGGTAGAAACCCAAAATGGCGATTGGTGGGCGGTAATGCTAGGCTGCAGGCCAGTAGATGGTAAGTATTACCTGGGGCGGGAGACCTTTCTTACTTCTTTGGAATGGCAGGGCAGTACGCCTATTTTTAATCCCGGCAAAGGCCAGGTCCTAATGACGGACAAACGTCCTGATTTGCCGTGGACACCTTTCAAGACAATAACGCGTTTTGACTTTGACGGAGATACGCTTGATCTTAGCTGGAATTTTCTACGAACACCGCAAACCAAATGGTATGCCTTAAAAAATGGAAAACTCTGTATTCAGCTGCGCCCGGAAGTGATTATTGAAAAGAACAACCCCTCCCTTATTGCCCGCCGGCTTGAATATTTAAAAAGCCAAGCTACCTTAAAACTTGATTTTCAAACCCGTAAAAAAAATGAAAGTGCGGGGCTTATCATTCTACAAAACACCAATTATAATTACCAGTTGCTCAAAGGAAAGGATTCGGTAAGCTTGGTCAAGGTTTATGATGAAGACCGAAAAACGCTTAGGCTGGAGACTGTCGCTTCTGCCAGATATATTAAAGACGAAGTTATCCTTAGTATGGTGAATGATGGTATGAGATTGCGGTTTTATTTCGGCGAAAGCCAAGATGACCTCAAACAATTGGGCGGTGATCAGGACGCTGCGGTCATAACCTCAAATGTTGCCGGTGGATTTACGGGGGCCTATGTGGGTATGTACGTTAGCAGTAATGGAAAACCATCTAAAAAGGAAGCGATTTTTGACTGGTTTGAATATCGTGAATTAAAATAATGCGAAAAAGTAACCTTGTGAGAATTGTATTCCTTGTACTTGTAATGGGGCTTTTGGGCTGCACGGAAAGCACCAAAAAATCGATAGCTGTTGCAGCAGATCAAAAAACAAAAGAGGCGGAAGGAACTGTCATTGACCCGGAGTATCTTTTTAACGGAAAAAATCTGGATGGCTGGCATTTTGCTACCCGCGATAGTAGTTTTACCGCAGCACCAGAAAGTATTTTTGCCGTTGAGAACGGTGTGATACACGTGTATCCAGATCAGAAAAATGGGAGTGAGCAAACTTTTGCAGGCCTTATAACAGACTCCGTTTATAAAGATTATGTGTTAACACTTGAATATAAATGGGGTAAAAAAAAGTTTAAGCCACGAAATGAGTTTGTACGGGATGCCGGGGTGCTGTACCACATTTTTGGCCCTGATGAGATTTGGCCTAATAGTGTGGAATGTCAGATACAGGAAGGCGATACCGGTGATATTTGGTCAATTGGTACGCAGGTGACTTCAACGGTAAGTGCGGTCATACGGAATTTTGATGCCAAGGGCGATACCCTTACCCGGGGTACGACCCAGCGGCGTTTTGATCGTTTTCACCGGTCTTACGATTGGGAAAACCCTACCGGATGGAATCGATTAAAAATTGAAGTGCGCGGTAACAACGCTTATTACTATCTCAATGGAAAAGCGGTCAATGCAGCTCTAGATATCAAGTTTTATGATGAGCGTACAGGCTCGTGGAAACCTTTATTAAAGGGCCGCATCCTGCTTCAGGCAGAAGGCGCTGAAATTTTTTACAGGAATGTGAAGTTGACGGCGAAGGATAAATCAGGCATTGAATGATAAAAAAACACCTAAAATTAGAACTTTTAGGTGTTTTAGATATTAAATGAACTAGATCCTTTAAAATTTCTTCGCTTTATTTTCCTTTTACTTTTAAAAGCAAAACCCCGTGCGGATTTACTGAGCCTGAAATGCTCTTGCTGCTTATTTTATATTTTTTGTCATTCCAGATATCCTGAGCACCGGCAATTTTTGAAAATCCAATTTCTTTAGCATCTAAACGTATTGTAGAGGGGCTATCGCTTAAATTAAAAAGCGCAAGATATTTTTCTCCACTGTTCGGGTCTGTACTTATCCAAGCTACTTTATCTTCTTTACGCCATAATTGTTTTTGTTCAGTTCCATACTGATTCATACGGATTACTTCCGGTGTTGTAAGAAGTTTTTTAACGAAGGGTGTGTTTTCAGGCATATTACCTCCCATCATTAGTGGAGATTTGGCAATGCACCAGAGACTGATATGTGTTAACATCTCATCTTCCGTAAAATGACTGAATCGCTCTGGTCCTTTAGGCCCACGTTTTGATATTTTTCCAATCTGAAGCATATCGGCATCAGGCCAACTGTCTGGTCCGGCTACAGAATTCCATTTGTTGATAAGTTCAAACTGTTCTTTAAGACTATCCCATTCATCCCAAAAGTCTTTAGAAATTCGCCATAATTCCGCGTTTTCCCTTACGTGTTCTCTATTTTCAAACTTCATATTTAAGGACAAACTTAAAACTATATCGCTTTTATGATGGTCAAGAGCCTTGCGCATTGCCTCAACTTCTTCTTTGCGATAGGGGTAATTCTCATTAAGATCTATATCATCTATTTTAATATAATCTACTCCCCAAGATTCATAAAGCTCAACCAGCGAATTGTAGTATTCCTGAGCACCTTCCTTAGACATATCTACTCCATACATAGTATTTAACCAGGGGGAGATGGAAGTGGTATCTGCAAGTTGGGCCGCGTTTGCCTCTGGAGCGCCTTTTATGCCGCTTTTGGCCCAATGGGCCTGTCTCGGGATACCGCGCATTACATGTATGCCAAATTTCAGGCCTTTGCTATGTACGTAATCTGCAAGGGGTTTAAATCCTTTTCCGTTTGCTGATGATGGAAATTTTCTGGGGTCAGGTAATAATCTGCTGTATTCATCCATTGGAATCCAGGGTACCGGAGCACCGTCTGCAGGGAGGCGAAACTGTGGTGGATTAGACTGAATACTTCCCGGTGGATGAGGATAAAACCAGCAATAGTCCACTACCACATATTCCCAACCCAGATTTTTCATGTTTTGAGCCATATAATCTGCATTAGCCTTAATTTCATCTTCGGTAACTGCTGCGCCATAACTGTTATAGCTATTCCAGCCGAGGGGTGGAGTAGGAGCCTTTAGAGGGCTGTTATTCTGGGCATTCATACCTAAAGCTGTCAAAAGGAGTAGAACGCTTATTCTTGTTTGTAATGTCATAAGTCTAATTGTATATTAAAAAATTAATGAATAGGTGCGCCAGCAAAAAACTTAAAGCTGTTTAATGATGCTTGAGAAGCAGAGTTATCGAATACCAGGACAATATTCTGAAGGCCTCTGGCGTCTCGAAGAAAGGTTTGGGTAATTTTAGTTCCCATACTTACAAAAGTCCCCAGCAAAGGACCTGATGCTGAATCTTTATATATAGATATTTTGGAACCTTTTGGGAAATTGTCAGCTTCCAGAGATGCGTAGTAGTAGCCTGTTCCTAAATCAACATTCTTAAAGGTTAAGGTATTGCTTTCCGTTTTAATCTTTGCGATGGGTAAGACAATTTCATAAGGCTGATCTATCACTACTTTATCCACTCCATCCAGAGTCTGTTGTACCGGTCTAATAGTCTCAGTATCGCTATACTCAATCTTATCAATACATACGGAGCGCTGTGTCCAAGTACCGGGTCCCTTAAAACTATCCTGTCTCCACGATGAAAGAGCTGATGTATGATAGAATAAATACTCCTTACCGTGAAATTCTACAATCCCACCATGATTACTTTGATCAAGCCTCCAGGGAACATAATCATAATTAGGTAGTTTTGGTCCATTTTGAACATTTACACCTAGTTCAAAATTCAGTGGACCTTTGTATTCAAATGGTCCTAAAGGGCTGTCACTGATCCCATAATCCAGTCTGGATTTGTCACGATTGATATCATCTGGATTTTCGGGATTTACCGGTTTACCGTAGTGAGAATGATAAGAAACCCAGTATTTTCCAGCTTTTTTGTTCATCCAAATGGCTTCCATAAAGCGGTTATCGTCAACTTCCATTTTTACAGGCTCACCATCAAGCTCCATCATATTTTCTTTCAATTTTGCTCCAAAATGTTGCCCGTAATATAAATAGCGCTCTCCGTCGTCATCAATAAATACAGCAGGATCAATACCTCGTGTGCCTTCAATCTTTTTACTGATCACTTTAAAACGCTTATCTGGTGCATCACTTACTGCCACTGCAGTGTAACTCGTGACTTTGCGGTTGCCTTCACCACCATCTTCGCCAATAACAATGCGTACCGGGAAATAGAGGTAGTATTTATTGTTATAAAAAATCATATCTGGAGCCCAAAGAGCCCAATCCTCTCCCTCTGGTTCTTCATCTGCACCCATAACGTCATAGATATTAAGTACTTCGCCATGGTCTGTCCAGTTTACCATATCGGGTGAAGAAAAGGTGTGGTATTTATGCATAGTAGAGTAACCACCGCCATCTTCATGATCTACACTGGTAATCATCCACACCTTACCGTCAGGCATTACATGAGGAGCGGCATCTGCTGTATACATATGATGAATTATAGGGTTATTATAGGGATATGGGGTTGTATTGCTGTTTCTCTTTTGAGCATTGACCGAAACCGCAAACGGTAACAGTACAAAAGGAATAAGTTGTCTGACAATCATAATGTTCAGTTTAAATGATCAATAAGTTTTTGAATTCTTGATATTGCTACCATTTTATCTTCTGGAAAATTATAGGGAAGTAAATTCCAGGTTTCTGTAAAGGAAACATCCTGACCAGGTTTTATTACCTCCAGAGGACCAAGAGGTTCTATTTCACATTTTTCATTTTTATAATACCATATTGAAACCTGGTTTGAAAGCATATCGCCATACAACCTATCTGGATACACCGGAAAAGTTTTTATAAAAAGTAAATCCATTGGATGTAAGTAAGCGGTCCATCCGGAGTCGCTTTCTATAGCTAATTTTGGAACACTTATAGGGCCTAAGATTTCGAGAATTCCATTTGTTTTGCGAATATTTTTTTCCGGAATGGGGTTAAAATCGATTGTTTGCTGGTCACGATAAAGAGCATAACCTTGAGGCAGGCGTTTATTTCGCGCAACCGGGACGAGACAAATGCCTCCTCCTCTTGCAAAGGTACGGCTCCAATGCGCATAGGCTTGTGAGATACTGCTCTTGTTTTCAATCGTTTGCGTACACGTCAATTTTGATGAGTTTGAGTCTAAGGTAAATTTTCTGATGAGCTGTACCCCAAGAACCGTATCTATGGGGCTAATCATAGTTGCGGAAAGTCTACCCGTAATTTTGCCTTGCCATTTATTAAAAAAGCTTGCTCTAAAAGGGGTTGTTTTTTCCGGGCCAATATCCATTCTGCCCCCAGGTACTTCAAAACGTTCCTCACCACCCTTCCAAATCCTGCCATTTTGCGCGGGATTTTCAAAGAGTATGTTTTTACCATTCAGGGAATATTCTAACATACTGCCACCCAAATTAGGATTAAGGATAACCCGTGTATTCTTATTTTCAAGCAAAATGCAATCTTTATAACCATAGGCCGAAACATATTGCGCACGTTGTGCTTTCGCCGAAAGGCAAAACACAGAAATCATAATAGTTAGCAGGATATATTTCAATTTTTAAATGTTTTAGTCTTTAGGTTTCCAGTCATTAAATTATCCTTTTGTCAAATCTCTTCGCGGTGTATTTGGGATTCGCATCGTTTTTATGGTATCAAATTCTGGATTGACGCAACGCTCTCCCCAGCGCTTGTACATATCTAATAACGAATAGGGGTTTTGTGGTTCTGCGCCTTTATCGCCATAGGTGTCCTGCCATTTTTGTAAATGATTACGCATAGTATTTAATTGGCTTTTATAGGCTGGGTTTTCGGCTAAATTAGTTATCTCGTAGGGATCGTTTTTAAGGTCAAACAATTCTTCTTCAGGTTTTGTGGGCTTCCAGTATTTTGCCTGTACCTCATTGAGGTTACCAGCATCATAAGCCGCTTTAATTGAGACAAATTCTGCCCGTTGATCCCGGTAAGAAGGCTGCGTGTAGGACCGCTCGGGCATATAATTCTTAATGTATTTAAACTTTTTAGTGCGTACAGCTCTAATACGGTCAATACTAAAGTCGCAACGGTCCCGGGTTGCGATAATAAAGTCACGATGATAACCCTTTGCAAAAACGTCAAGTCCTTCCATTGATTCAGGAATTTTGAGTCCTGCCAGGGCTAAAGAGGTTGTGCCTATATCAATGCCACTTACAAGATCTTCACGGCGCGTATTTTTTTTGAGTTTATTGCCATCACCAAAATAACCTACTATAAGAGGAATTTGTATGCCGCCGTCGTACACAAATTGCTTATGCCGTATGCCTTTGTAACCATGATCTGTAAAAAAGAAGATGTACGTGTTATTAAGCAGGTTTTTGTCTTTTAGCTTTTGAATGATATCAGCCACCTCAAGATCTGTCTTTCGCGCTGCGTCATAATGGCGGGCTAAATCTTCGCGCACTTCTGGAATATCGGGGTAATATGGAGGAATTTCTACAGCATCACGACTTATGGGCACTATTTGACCTTTCAATTTAGGATAAAGCTGAGTTATTCCCCATTTACCACCGGTAAGCTGTACCTGACCAAAGAATGGACGATCTTGGTTAAGGGAATCTATCCAGTTGCCTTTACCTGAAAAGGTGTACCAATAATCCAAAGCAACTGGGTCATTATAAAGCTCATTTCGATCATATATAAAATTGTAATCATCTTTACCATGATTAAATGTGTAATACCCGGCATTTTTAAAAATCTCAGGAATAGTTTGAAAATTTTTTGGTAAGAAAATAGCATCTTCCACCGTACGGGAAGAATGATGGTTGTGTGTTCCAAATGTAGTAGGCATGGTACCTGTAATAACAGCTGATCTCGCTGCAGAACATACCGGTGCCGGTGTATAGGCATTTTCAAAGAGCACACCATTTTCGGCCAGAAAATCTATGGCAGGAGTTGGGTTGTTCTCCACACCATAGCAACTTAATACCGGATTTAGATCTTCAACATAAATCCACAAAATGTTTGGAGGATTTGTAACGTTTTCATCTAAAGGTTTTATGCCTGTTAAAAAGTATAAACCTGCACTAAAAAATAAAGCCTTTTTTAAAATCATACTACACAACTATCAAAGCCGAAAAGTAGTTTTTAAGTGGTGTTTTAAGTTGTCTATTTATTCAAAAACCTGTCTTATGTTATCCAAATGATTAAAATATGAACTATTTGAGATGTTTAAATCATTTGAGCAAAAATCAAATTCATATGGAGGAAGGGTACTTCTTTCACTGAACTATTTTTAGAAAAAAATAGTATGCGCTTAAAATTTCTTATTGCTTGTTGCTTGCTAGTAGGTATGCTAACAAGCGCTCAGGAGAAAGCTATAGTTTCATGGCAAAATCCTATTCGCAAAGGTCTCCCTCCATATGGAATGAAAGATTTTTACATTCTGGCTGAGGACAGCACTTTTTTTTTGCTAGGAACGTCTTATGAAGATCCTTTTAAACCTGAAAATAAAACATTGAGTTTATATGAGTCTTTCAATTTTAAGAATTGGACCCTTTCTTCGGTTTTACTGGAGCTGGAAGGGATAGCCCCCTCCAGCTGGTATAAGCATGTCATCAGCGCTCCAGAAATTCACCGCATTAAAAACCGTTATTACTTAACTTTTAATGGTCGAAATGACAGTATAAACCCATATGGAAAATTGGGTTTTGGGATCGCCGTAGCAGATAAACTACGAGGTCCCTATGAGGTTTTGAATAAGTACAAACCCTTGGTCGAAACAAACCATGCGAGCTTAATAACTGATTCTGATGATCAAACATTTCTCTATTATGATATGGATGGAAGAATTTATATGGCTCCCATCAATCTTGAAACCGCAACTCTGGTAGAACAACCTGAGGAAATTTTGGGTCCTACTACTTTGAAGGGAAATTATAAATATTTAGATGCTCCAAATATTACGAAGGTGGGTGAGACATATCATCTATTAACTTCTCAATTCTATGGAGGATACAGAATTTTAGTTAATCATTTGACTGCAACACATCCTATGGGCCCTTGGGTTTGGGAACCCTCGAACCCTGTATATACCTGGCTTGAGGCTGAAGCTGATCTAAAAGTAAAAAATACTTATTCGGAAAGGCATGGGTATGCGCCACCTACCCAGGTGATTTTTAGCAATACGTTATTTGAAGGAATTGACGGTGACTTTTATATCGCCTATCATAGTTCTGAAAAATACAGTGAACCCTATTTATGTATTGAACCGGTATTTGTGGATAAACATACTATTGTGCCACTTAACCCTAAAGCCGGCCACCAAAAAGCCATTAAGCCGTGAAAAATATTTTGAAAATGATTGTTTTGGGTTGCTTTATGCACGTGCAGGCGCAGGTAATTACCTATCCGCCTACAGCCAATATGGTTGATGGAAATACGTATATCCATCCTTCAAAAGATTACAAGGTAAGCCTGCTGCAAAACGGAAAAATAACAAAGGATTTTACGTATTGTATGAAAGCGCAGCACGAAACTAATAATTCGAAAAATACTTCCTGGAACAATTTTTCTTTTGCAGGATCGGTAACCGTTGTAGTAGAGCGGCTAAAGGATTCTGTAGATTTTGCTCAGGTGTTGCCGCGAAGTGCAAACATTAAGATTAAGAAAGAAAATAGCAATACGGTAAGTTTCACTTTAGACAAACCCGGACATTATTCTGTCGAATTTGAGAGAGGTATTGTTATCAATTATCCTTTGCTTCTGTTTGCAAATCCCCTTGAGGAAGACATTCCTGATCCTGCAGACCCCGGTGTTGTTTATTTTAAACCCGGCTTACACGAGATAGGTGATCATTTTGAGATTAAGAGTAATCAAACTGTTTATTTAGCGGGAGGAGCTTATGTCATAGGTCAGTTATTTGCAGAAAACGCAGAAAAAATTGTAATCAAAGGCCGCGGAATATTATCTGGAGAGGTCTACGAGCCTCGTACTCATCAGCATATGATAAGTATGCAAAATGCAGATAATATTAAGATAAGCGGTATAACGATGATACATTCACCACGTTATATGATTGCCATAAGAGGAAAGAATCATTTTTTTGATAATGTCAAAATGATGGGTTGGTGGTTTAGTACTGATGGAATTTCTGCAGGTGAACATACTGTAATTGAGAACTGTTTTTTTAAGGTTAATGATGATGCCGTTAAACTTTATCAGAGTAATACCCTGGTAAAAAATTGTGTGATTTGGCAATTAGAAAATGGCGCTCCATTTATGATTAGCTGGAATGGCAGTAGTGATTTTGGAGGGATAGAAGTACGGGATATTGAAGTTATTAGGGTTGAGCATCATTGGGATAATGAAAATCTTGCCGTGGTTTGTGCGGTTCATGGTGGTGAGGCAAATATTAGTGACATTAAAATAGAGAATGTAGTCATTGATAACAGTAAATGGCGGATTTTCCATCTTGTAACACGACCCAATCGCTGGGGCAGATGGAATCCCGAATCGGGTTCTCTTTCAAACTTTAAGTTTAGAAACTTTAAGTATTATGGAACACCAGTGATTAAAAATTTGATAGCGGGACACGATGCGAAACATCCTGTTTGGAATATACAATTTGAAAATATAGAAATCGCAGGGGAAATGCTTGAAGATTTTCAGCAATACTTCATCATTAATGAGCGCTTTACAAATAACATAACGATTAAGCCTTGATCCTGATGACGACTCTTCAGGTCCTGCATACAAGCGATTTCATATTGTGCACAAATGAGCAAAAGGTGTGGGCAAATGAGTTCTGCGCAAACGATATCACCCGTTAAATTTGGCTCTGTTTTCAAACATATGAGAGGTTTTTAGCTCTCTAAGTTGCTCTTTTGAAAATTGAATTTAAAGTATATAATTAAATTTTAACAAGTTAAGATGGATAACAAACTGATTCTAAAAATCTGTATAGGGGTTCTTTTTGTTTTTACTACAGCCTGTAAGGAAAAAACAAATTACAAAGAGGGATCTTCTGAGAAAGATAAGGAGGTTCAACCTAATGTGGTTCTGATTTATGTAGATGATATGGGATATGGGGACCTGAGTTCTTACGGGCAGAAACAATTGAGAACCCCCAATATTGATAAGCTTGCAGAAGATGGTATGCTATTCACTCAACACTATGCAGGTTCTACTGTGTGTGCTCCTTCCCGAGCAGCATTAATGACAGGTAAACATACAGGTCACACATCGGTGAGAGGTAACAGCCCTGAAGGTCAACTTTTGGAAGATCAGGAAATTACTTTAGCCGAATTACTTAAAAATAAAGGATACAAAAGCGCGATAATAGGTAAGTGGGGTATAGGTAATGATCCTGAACCTACAGATCCATCTAGAAATGGTTTTGATCATAGTTATGGCTACATCAATATGTGGCACGCTCATAATTTTTATCCAGAATTTTTGTATCGGGATGGGGAAAAAGAGATGCTAAAAGGCAATGTTACTGATGATAGCTATCCGTATCCCGAAGACATGAAGGAGGGTACAGGCGTGGCAAAAATCAAAGAGACCTATGCGCTTGACAAATTTCAGGAGGATGCGCTCTCCTTTATAGAAGAAAACAAAAAAACCCCTTTTTTTCTGTACTATGCCATCAATATGCCTCATGCTAATAATGAGGCAGGATATTACACCGGCAATGGGATGGAAGTTCCTGATTATGGAGAATTTAAGGATAAAAATTGGCCAGAGCCCGAAAAGGGTTTTGCTCAAATGGTGCATCTTATTGATCAAAAAGTAGGAGAAGTTGAGGCCAAATTGAAAGAACTTGGACTCTCAGAAGAGACTATTGTTGTATTTGCCAGTGATAATGGTCCTCACAATGAAGGCGGACATAGCGCAGATTTTTTCGACAGCAACGGTATTTACAGAGGGGCTAAAAGAGATTTATATGAAGGAGGGGTACGGGTTCCACTTATTGTAAAATGGCCAGGAAAAATCAAGGCGGGAATAAGGACAAATGAGCCTGTTGCCACGTGGGACTTCTTGCCCACCTTTGCAGATTTAACTGGGGCTCAAAAACCAAAGGATATAGACGGAATTTCTTTTGCCCCCTTATTATTAGGAAATTCAGAAAACCAGCAGGAACATGATTATTTATACTGGGAATTTTATGAACTGGGTGGTCGCCAGGCTATTCGTGTAGGTGATTACAAGCTCATTAAACTCAACGTAAGAGATCCGCAGATACCGGTAGTGACAGAACTCTATAATATTGCATCAGATCCTTCAGAAACCCAAAATATTGAAGCCGATTTTCCAAACAAAGTAAAAGAACTTGATTCTCTTATGGCTACTGCTCACCAAGAGCATCGATTACTCTCTCTTTTTTCTCAGGAACAGGATGCTGAAACCCGTTTCTAAAATCTAATCTATCTATTGTGAATATGAACAATTTTAAAACTTTAATAATAGCTTGTACAGGCGTGTTGATTTCCTGTGGTAATACTGAAAACCATGATCAAGTCTATAAGGCTAAAGAGCCAGAAGTGGCATATAATTCTGCGGACTCCAATTCAACATTGGCAAATACGCCTCCCATGGGCTGGAATAGTTTTGATGCGTACGACTGCCGTATCAATGAAGAAGAATTTAAGGCTACAGTTGACTATATGGCCGAGAATTTAAAAGAATATGGCTGGGAATATGCAGTTATAGACTATATCTGGTGGCATCCAGAACCAGGGAATTGGGATACACCCAGACGCAAAGGTCATCCTAATATTAGGTACAATGATGATGGTAGTCCACTTCATCCTGAATATACCAATATGGATGAATACGGCAGACTAATGCCTGCAGTAGAGCGTTTTCCTTCTGCAGCCGGGGGCAAGGGTTTCAAACCTATTGCAGATTATGTACATAACAGAGGATTAAAATTTGGAATTCACATTATGCGTGGTATTCATCGTGTCGCAGCCTTCAATGCAACTCCCATAATGGGGACAAATGTGACTGCAAAAGATATCGCTGAACCTTTTGATACTTGCAATTGGTGCAATCACATGTATGGTGTAGATTGTTCCAAAGATGGGGCTCAGGCATATTATGACTCACTTTTTAAACTCTACGCAGAGTGGGAAGTTGATTTTATCAAGGCAGATGATACTATGTTTCCACCTTATCATGACGAGGAGATTGAGATGATTCATAAAGCAATTGAAAGATCGGGGAGACCAATGGTTTTAAGTCTTTCTTGTGGTGAAGCACCCGTTTCTAGGGCTCCTCACCTTATTGAGAATGCAAATATGTGGCGTATTTCGGCAGACTTTTGGGATGACTGGGAATCTTTAGAACATAATTTTGACCTGCTCAATGCATGGTCACCCTTTATAGGTCCCGGGCACTGGCCGGACGCCGATATGTTACCCATAGGTAAACTATCGCTTAATGATAGACCTCATGGCGAGGAGCGTATGTCTAATTTTACAGTACCGGAACATTATACGCTTATGACTTTATGGAGTATTGCAAAATCACCATTGATGATGGGAGGAGACTTGCTATCAACCCCTGAAAGTACCATGAAATTCCTCAAGAATAAAGATATTATCTATGTAAACCAGCACAGCACAGATAATCGGCAGGTAATTAAACACAATAAGGAAGCGGTATGGATTGCCACCGATCCGGCAAATGGTGATAAATTTATAGCCTTATTCAATCTCGCAGATCAAAGCAAAAATGTTTCTTTTACTCTTGAAGATGAATCGCTACGAGGTAACTTTAAAGTAAAAGATTTATGGGAGGGTGTTGAATTAGAGAATGTAAGCAAAGTATTAACAGCCGAAATTCCACCCCACGGTGGAAAAATATTTAGATTGACTAATTTGTAGAATCAAAAAGCCATTTGTATGTCTGGAAAACTCCTTTTTCTAATTTGTTTATGGTTATCCTACAGCTCTGTTTTGAGCCAGGATTATCATTATAAATTTAAGAAAATTGGGGTCAATGAAGGCTTGGCACACACCGATGCAACTTCTGTTATTAAAGATGAAGATGGATTTGTTTGGATAGGAACGTATGGTGGACTCAACAAGTATGATGGTTATAATTTACGCTTATTTACAAGTAATTTAAATAGTCTTTCTCAGGCATACACCAATCGTATTAGTGATCTGGCGCGTATTGATGAACATTTAATTCTCGCAACTCAAGGTGGTCTTTTAGGCTTTAATACTCGTGCTGAGCGTTTTGAGAAGATCAACTGGAATATGCTTCACGAGGAAGATGTGTCCAAGAGTAAGGTAAGTAACCTGCTTATAGTTGAGGACATATTGTATTTAGTAATTGAGAAGCAATTATTTGCCTTTAAAGTTGGTTTTCAAGAAAATGCAATTATTCTGAATGAGCAAAAAATCACTGAGCCAGATTCTTTGGGAATACCTAATAGTTTAACGCAGGATTTTATAGGTAACACCTGGTTAACTACAGCAAGAGGTCTTTTTAAAATTGAGACCCAGGATAAAGGGAAGGAAATAAAACTAAAACCCATCCGTGTTCAAAATGAAGAGGGTAAACAGTTTCACGATTTTACAACTGTTTTTACCAATTCGGAAACCGAATTGTGGTTAGGAGGAACCAACTTGTTGGTCAAAGCAGACCTTTACAGTTTAGACGATGGTAAGATACGGGGAAGACAAATATCCAGTTTTGATCAGGAAGTTCATGCTGCATTTGATCTTGATACGGATGAAAATTTTCACATAAGTGCTATTTACAGTTCAAAAAATGGAGAAGTATGGATAGGTACAGATTATGGCTTAATAGAACTATTTATTGATACGAATAAAAAAACGGTATACAACTTTTATTCAGACGACCGGGGTAATGAGAGCAGCAGGCTTTCTGGAAAACGTATCAATAGCTTTTATGCTGATGGCACCGGTAATCTCTGGATTACTTTTTTTGGTTCTGGAGTTAATCTGATCAATCTCAATCAGAAGCGATTCAATTTGCTCACGAATATCCCATTTTCTGAAAAAAATAATTATGCCCCTAATTACATAAGGGCAGTTACTGAAGATAAAGAGGGAAATATATGGCTTGGCTCTGAGCGGGATGGTCTGGTGTACTATGATTTTAAAAAAAATAGTTTCACTTCCTATCAGCATCGTAAAAATGACCCCCACTCAATTATAAGCAACAGTATACGTTCCTTATTATACGATTCTAAAGACCGTCTCTGGGTGGGAACTACTAAAGGAATCAGCATACTGGATACCAAAACCGGAAACACACGTCATATCAGCACTAGTTCTGATAATGAAGAGAAACAACTTTCAGATAATACCATATTTTCGATAGCTGAAGATAAATTTGGTACCATCTGGGCAGGCTCCTGGTTCAATGGGTTGAACAAAATTACCTTAACGGAAGAAACCTTACATATTGAGAAAATTTACAAAGCCTCACCCGGCGAGCCTTATGGACTAACCGCAAATGAAATTACCGAGATTAAAACAGATCCTTTACGAAGGGAACTATTAGTCTCCACAGTTGAGGGCCTCAATCATATTTTTTTGGATTTCAATGGTGAAATTGACTCTATTGCCCACTATAAGGGCATCACAGGTGATAGCACGTCCCTGTCTTCTAATTATGTCTGGCCCGTAGAGCGTCTTAATGACAGTGTTTTTTATGTGGGGATGATTGGAGGAGGGCTTAATAAGCTTACTTTAAATAGAAACTACCATCTCGGCTATAAGTCTTCAAGTATCAACAATAAATCAAATTTAGTGAGTCTTGATGTTGAATCTTTAATCCTCGATAAAAACAAAGTCCTTTGGGTTGGGGGAAAAGGTATCACGCGTTATGATACGAAAACTAAAGATATTTCTGCGTTTACGGTTGAGGATGGCCTGCAAGGTAACAGTTTCAAAATAGGCGCAAGTCATTATGGAGCCAGTGGAAGACTTTACTTTGGAGGAACACACGGCTTAACATATTTCCTTCCAGATGAAATCAAGACCGACACAACAGAAGCAGCAATCGTTTTGTCAGGTCTCGCTGTCAACAATAATTTGGTTAGACCCGGCGACGAATCAGGAATTCTAGACCAACAGATAAATACTCTTGATGCATTAAGGCTAAAAAGCGATCAAAACAATTTTACATTTCACCTGAGCAGTCTGAATTTTGTGAATGCAAAAAATACCACATTTCGTTACAAAATGGAAGGTTACGATGAAGACTGGATTTATATTAATAATAGTGTTCCTCAAGCTACTTACGCTAATCTTCCCTATGGTAAATATACTTTTAAAGTAAGCGCTACTAATACGGACAATTATTGGTCTAATGAGACAAAAACACTTCCCATAATTATAACCCCGCCTTTCTGGCTTACAATTTATGCGAAGCTATTTTACATACTGGTGGGCATTTTGGTAATTTATTTGGCATTTAGATGGATATTGCTAAAAAGAGCTTACGATATCTCTATCCTAGAAAAGAATCAGGAGGATAAAATTCACAAAATGAGGCTCCAGTTTTTCACCAATATCTCACACGAATTTAGAACTCCCCTCACACTTATTATAAATCCTCTTGAAGAATTACTTAAAGGAAATGTGGGAAGCCGCAAGCGAGACCGCTACTATAGTCATATGCTTAAAAATACTAAGCGCATGCTTAGACTCATTAATGAATTGATGGATTTTCAGAAAATTGAAACAAAAGCCTATAAGCTTCAGTTTAAAAAAGAAAATCTCAATAATGTACTAAAAGACATCTACGAAAGCTTTGAGGAGTTTGCCGCTCTTCGCAATATAAATCTGGTGAATAAGGAGGCTGCTAGTCTTGAAAGTTTTTGGTTTGATCGAACGGTCATTGAAAAAATAGCTTATAATATTTTAGGAAATGCTTTTAAATTTACGGATGACGGAGGTACGGTTAGTATAAGTATACTTAAAAACCTTGATCAGGAAAAAGACCTTAAAAATTGTACTCATCTTTCGTACAATGAGGAAAATGTTGAATTAATCTGGTTAAAAATTTACGATACCGGAAAGGGAATTTCAGAGAAAGAAATGAATCACATTTTTGATCGATTTTTTCACAATGACAAGTTAGATTCGCTTGAGTCGCAAGGTTCAGGGGTAGGTCTTTCGTTAGTTAAAAGTCTGACCATGTTGCAAAATGGAGAGCTCATTGTTAAAAGCTCAGAACAGGTAGGCACCTGCTTCTATATAGGAATACCATTCATAAAGCAGTTAGAAGCAGTTGATTTGCAAGAACCTCTGGTTCAATTGTCGAAGTCATCGCTAAGTCCTGTTTATGATACGCCTAATTTTACGCATAATATTGGAAATTCCTATGGTAAGGGATCATTGCTGGTTGTGGAAGACAATAAGGAGTTGCGTTTCTTCATTAAGGAGAATCTTCAGGATGACTTTACCGTTTATGAAGCAGAAAATGGAAAACAGGCAATTCAAATCATCGAGAACAATGCCATAAGTCTAATTATCAGTGACATTGTAATGCCGGTAATGGACGGTATCGAACTTTGTAAATGGGTAAAAACCTCTAAGAAATATGAGCGTATTCCATTTATCTTACTCACGTCAAACTTATCATTAGAGAAACAACTCGAAGGAGCACAGGCTAAAGCAGATCTGTATATCTCCAAACCTTTTAGCATTGATGTACTCAAAATAAATGTTCAGAATATTCTGTCTAACCGATTAAGCCTTAAAGAAAGTATTGTAAAGGATACCTTTTTAGAGACTTACTCGATGACTGAAAAGTCAAAGGAAAATGAATTTGTTCAAGAGCTTACCCAGACTATTATCGAAAATATCGAGGATAATGATTTTGATGTTTCTTCGCTTTCAGAATTACTCAATATGAGTCGAACAAATATTTATAATAAAATAAAGGCGGCTACTAATAAAACTGCTGTAGAACTCATACGGGAAATACGCGTGAAAAAGGCGGCAGAAATTTTACTAACTGAGCAGGTGACAGTTGCTGAAGCTATGTACAGAGTGGGCATACAGAGCCAATCCTATTTTACTAAAATATTTAAGAAGGAATATGATAAAACTCCTTCACAATTTGTGAATGATGTGAGTTCTAAAAAAAGTCAACATGTGGATTAAATGTTTCTTTTTACTCTATCTTCTGTTTGGTATAAAAGCATTTGCACAGCAGAGTCTAAATGATATCAGGGTAAGAGATCCCTATATCCTGGCAGATTCGGTTTCTAAAACATATTACTTATACGTCCAAACTGGAAATCGATTAGTTAATAATGACACTATAAAAGGTGTAGAAGTATATGCAAGCAAAGACCTGAAAAAATGGGAAGGGCCAAAAACCGTATTTTCAGCAGCTGATGATCACTGGGGCAAGTCCCAAATTTGGGCTCCTGAAGTTCATACCTATCAGGGGCATTATTACCTCTTTGTAACTTTCACTTCAGACAAAGACTTAAAGAAAAATGGACAAAAGGCAGAGCAGTTGCAGCGCGGGACCCAAATTTTGAAGGCCGATAGCCCTCTGGGGCCTTACAGGCCTTTTTCAAACCGAAGCACGACACCCAAAGATTGGATGAGCCTTGACGGTACACTCTGGGTTGAAAAAGGCATTCCTTACATGCTTTTCTGCCACGAGTGGGCGCAAATAGGAACAGGTACCGTAGAACTTGTACGTCTTAAAAATGACCTGTCCCGGGCTAAAGGAAAGCCCAAAACACTTTTTGAGGCTACCGATGCAGACTGGGTTCAACGCTTTTCGTATAAATCAGATCCTACAATAGGAGGTTACGTTACAGACGGTTGTTTCGTTTATAGGACTAAAAAGGGCAAATTAGTGATGATTTGGTCTAGTTTTGGTAAAAATGGCTATGCCCTTGGACAGGCAGTTTCTCAATCAGGTTCTGTAAAAGGACCGTGGAAACAGATAAAGCCTCTCATTTTTGATGAAAACGGAGGTCATGGGATGATCTTTAAAACTTTCGATGGGGATTTAAAACTGGCACTTCATCAACCTAATGGAAATACGCTTGAGCGCACCCGACTCTTTGATCTGGAAGACCAGGGGGATTTCTTGATGCTTAAATAAAATACTATTAGTATTGAGTGTTTGGCGACACTTATTTGCTATCCAAAAAGCGCCATCGGTGGACCACACTGGTTTTATTCTCCATATATTTCTTAAAATCTGTAAGCCAATAGGTGTTGCGTTTGCCCTAAGGATTCTTAATACTAAAATACCTAGGTCTCCTGACTGCTGTAATAGGGAAGTATACGGAGTAAAAAAAAGTAGATGAGGTTCCTTATAAGTTTATTTTAAAAAAAAGATGTTGATAATTTTCAGCTTCAAGTTTAGAGCCTTTAAACCAATCTCATTTTCATTAATGTAGTTTATCCTGTAATTTTTCTAATAATAATTCATTTTGAAAACGGCTCCGGAGTTATTACTAATTTATTGCGTAATTGCTTAAAAAGCAAGGAGGAACGATCTCTCTACTATATATCAATATGATTACAGGTATTTGCCGGGTTTTATTATTGAGGGAGGCTAAACAGAGTTTTTAGGTAAGATTTGTTTGGTTTCAGGAAATGTAATCTTTCCTTTAAAAAAGTCCAGAAAAGGATTTTCCAGTGAACGTATCTACAAATATTACAGATACTAATACAAAAGTGCTAACGTTTTAAACCAACTCCATTTAAATTTGAAGCTAGAATGCAATTCTATAGTTCCGTTAAAGTAAATGTTTGATAGGTGAGATACCTCGATTTCAAACTATTAATACTGATACTATGGAAATAGGATTCTCAACTCGTAGCTATCCCAATCAAAAAGAATTTAGTGCAATTGATTTCAGGGTATTTTCTTTTTGAGAAACATTCTTTAGATAATTTTTTGCGTTTCAAAAATCTGATGCAAGCACCCGGCGTGTTAATGCCGCTTTAAACAAAATATATTTTACAAACATTTGCTTATTTTTTTAAATGTATTCCGTACATTTAAAATCCGGATTAAAGTTATTTATGACAACAAAACAAATTTCATGGAGTTTACTTTTTAGTGCATCGCTTCTTACGGTTTCTTGTAAATCGAAATCGGAGAAAAGTGTTTCAGATGTCCAGTCATACTCAAAGCCTAATATTATACTTATAATGTCTGATGATATGGGTTTTTCTGATTTGGGAACCTATGGTGGCGAAGTTGAAACTCCCAATCTTGATAGACTTGCCCAGAGAGGCGTTAAATTTACTCAGTTTTATAATACTGCTCGCTGTTGCCCCACACGCGCATCGTTAATCACTGGCTTATACCCGCATCAAACAGGGATTGGGCATATGACAAACCCACCAAACTCTAAAAATCACGATTTGGGTTTACCGGCATACAGGGGATTTCTCAATAAAAATAATGTGACTATTGCAGAAGTTTTAAAACAAAACGGATATTCAACCTTAATGACCGGTAAATGGCATCTAGGTATGGAAACAGAGGATCTTTGGCCCTTGCAGCGCGGATTTGATCATTATTATGGTATTCTTGCTGGTGCATCCAATTACTTTGAGCCCGAAGGTCAGCGTGGCATTACTTTGCAAAATGAGCAAATTGAGGTGACCGACCCTAACTTTTACACCACCGATGCTTTTACGGATCATGCGCTTCAGTTTATTGACAAATCTCAGGAGAAAGATAACAAAGCACCATTCTTTCTTTATCTCGCTTATACAGCACCCCACTGGCCACTTCAGGCGAAAAAGGAAGATATTGACAAATACCGCAACTTATATGCTAAAGGTTGGGGAGCTCTGCGTGAAGAACGCTTTCAGCGAATGCAGCAAATGGGTTTATTAGAACCAAATACTAAACTTTCTGATCAGGATTCAAGAGACTGGGATAGTTTGTCTAAGGAAAAGCAGGATGAAATGATCTTGCGACGTGCTATTTACTCTGCTCAAATAGATCGAATGGATCAAAATATAGGAAAATTGATCGATCACTTAGAGTCTAAAGGATTGCGAGATAATACCTTAATTATCTTTCTGGATGACAATGGGGCTTGCGCGGAAGGTGGTATGCTTGGAGGGGGTCCTTCTAGTCAGCTGGAGACCAAAGAAGGTTATTTTCTTAGCTATGGTCAAGCCTGGGCTAATGCCTCAAACACTCCATTTCGGAAGTATAAACATTGGCTCCATGAAGGGGGCATTGCGACCCCTTTGATTATCAACTGGCCAGGACATATAGCGCCTTCAGATCAGGGTAAAGTTATACGTAATTATGGTTTTTTGCCAGATATTATGGCGACCATTGTTGAGGTGTCAAAGGCTAAATATCCCTCAAATTTTAATGGAAACACAATTCCCCCGATGGAAGGAGAAAGTCTCTTACCATTGTTAGAGGGTTCTGAGGATCAGGTGCATAAACAACCTATTTTTTGGGAACATGAAGGTAATAAAGCTGTCAGGTTGGGCGATTTCAAATTGGTTATGGAATGGCAACCTGACAACAAAGGCACCTGGGAACTCTATAATTTGGCCGAAGATCGCAGTGAAACAAATAATCTGGCTTTGCAAAATCCTGATAAAGTAGATGAGCTTTCCAGATTATGGTCTCAATGGGCGGTAAACAAGGGGGTTGAGAATTGGGATAAACTAAAGGCGATTATGAAGGATAAAAATAACCGGACGAACTAAATTTTCACTTAATAACAAATACGCATTACCGTAAAGAATAAAATCTGGCATTTTTACGATTGAGTGTCCTTTAAATTTATATAGGGTTAATCGGCGGGCAGCGCAACATTAGGAATACTAATTGTGGAAGAGGTTACTAAAGATTTTTATAAGATTTAATATAACCCCTTCAGATTTTATGGAAAAAAATCTGAATGAAGCCAAATTATAAATTAAAAGAACTAGTAAACAGTACAAACTATGATAAAATTTAGAATTATCAGCATTCTTTTTCTATTAATGGTAATCTCTGCTCAGGCCCAGAGAGCAGTCAACGATAGCGTCGCAGTAGCAGGAAGGTGGGAGGAGTCAAAAATCAACGCCTGGTACGCGGAGCAACCCTGGCTGGTAGGTTGCAACTATTACCCCGCCACAGCCATTAACCAGATTGATATGTGGCAAAAATCAACCTGGGATCCTTCCCGCATTGACCTGGAACTGGGCTGGGCTGAGAAAATTGGTATGAATACCCTACGGGTATATCTGCACGATTTGGTTTATCAGGATGATAAAAAAGGTTTATACAAACGGATGGACGAATTTTTAGAGATTTGTCAAAAGCACAAAATCAGACCTTTCTTTGTATTTTTTGACGACTGTCATTTTCCAAATCCTCAATTGGGAGAACAGCCCGCGCCTGTTATTGGCTTTCATAATTCGGGCTGGGTAAACAGCCCCGCCCGAGACCTTGCCTTGAGGTTTGCAGCCGGCAAGGCTTCAAAAGCTGAAATAGCGCATTTAAAGGGTTACATTCAAGAAACTATGGAGCATTTTAAAAATGACGACCGTATTTTGATGTGGGAGCTGTATAATGAGCCCGGACGTGGGACAGGTGAGAATGGAGATATGGGAGCTGATGATGGCAGTCAATCAAGTATTGGTGAAAAATCAAATAAACTGGTCTATAATTCCTGGGTTTGGGCGCGAGAAGTGAATCCTTCGCAACCCATAACTTCCAACTCTGAGGGTAGCGTGGGAAAAACAAATAAGAAGATAAACAGGCTCAATGCAGATTTACATTCCATTCACAGTTACAGTCCGCCAGAGAAACTTAGAAACTTCATTCTGGAATATCAGAAAGACAGAAGGCCGGTTATTGTAACCGAGTGGTTGGCAAGAACAAACAACAGTACTGTCGAAGATTGTTTAAAGGTTATGAAAGAACTAAACGCCGGTGCTATCAATTGGGGCTTTGTCTCAGGAAAAACGGGAACGGTATGGCCATGGAGCAGCCGCAGGGAAAACGGAAAGAAAATAAGTGTTAAAGAATTACGGGAAGCAGGAAAGGTGATCAAACCGGGAGGACCCTATCCGGAACCTGAGATTTGGTTTCATGATTTACTCCGCTATGATGGTACACCCTATAATCCTGAAGAATTAAGAATATTTAAAAGTCTCACCGGAAAAGAGTAGAATAAATTTAATACCTGGATTATTATGAAGTTGAATTTCATTCTTTTTCTTAGTTCCTTTTTAATTTTCAATAGTGCGCGGGCACAGGAAGCTCAAAAGCCGAATATTCTTTACATCATGGCTGATGATTTAACTAAATGGGATACAGCACCCTTTGGAAGTAAGGATGCGATCACTCCTACTATGACTGAATTAGCTGCTTCCGGGATGATACTGAATAATGTTTATCAGGCTTCCCCTATGTGCTCTCCCACCCGCCACAATTTGCTTACCGGCATGTACCCTGTGCGAACAGGGGCTTATCCCAATCATACTTTTGTAAAACCGGGAACTAAATCTGTAGTACAATATCTGAAACCATTGGGCTATCGCGTGGCCCTTTCCGGAAAACGACATATTTTACCAAAGACCATTTTTGATTTTGAATATCTGGACGGTGAGGAGCCGGGAGAACACGACCCCCAGCTTGACAAAGTTGAAAGGTTTTTAAAAGAAACGGCAAAAAGTAAACAACCCTTCTGCCTGTATATGATGTTTACCTCTCCTCATACGCCCTACACTATGGGAGACCCTTCCCTATTTGATCCCAATAAAATAAAATTGCCGCCTAATCTTGCCGATACTCCGGAAACACGGAAGCGGTATACGGAATATCTGGCAGAAATTAATTATTTAGACAGTCAACTCAAGCAAACTTTTAAGCTCCTTGAGGAAAACGGCCTTTCAGAAAACACACTTATCGTTTTTAGCACAGAACAGGGGAGTAGTTTTCCTTTCTCTAAATGGACACTTTATAACGCTGGGATCACTTCTGGTCTACTGGTAAAATGGCCAGGGCATATTAAGCCAAATACCGAAAGCGATGCATTAATTGAATTCTCAGACATCCTTCCTACTTTTATAGATGTTGCCGGAGGTAAACAACCCGAAGGTCTTGACGGAAGCTCTGTTCTCCCGGTTTTAAGGGGCGAGAAGAACACGCACAAAGACTATACTTATGCGCTTCAGACTACGAGAACCATTTTTAGCGGAGCAGATTATTTTCCAAGTCGATCTGTTTCTGATGGGGAATACCGCCTCATTTTAAACCTTACTCCAGAAACTCACTTTCAAAATGTTGTTACAGAACGGGATCAATACTTTAAAGATTGGAAAAAAAGTGATAATCCTGAAACCCTGGCATTGTATAATGCATACATAAACCGCCCGGCAATAGAACTTTACAATGATCAACAAGATCCCTGGAACCTTAATAATTTAGCCAATGACCCTGCATATGTAGCTATAATTGAACGCCTTAGAGAAAAGCTTGAAGCCTGGATGATTTACTGTGGAGATGAAGGAATCACTACCGAACTGGAGGCAGATGAACATACCCGTGGGGGAGACTTTAAAATAGAGCCTGTAAGTAAACAGATGGTACTTTTACCTGCTCTAAAAAGCGGAAATTTTAAAGTACCCAAAACCGGATATTATTCATTTTACTGTACGACCGCCGGCAGTTTACATATAGACGGAAAAAAAATACATTTCGGTAATGTGAACAATACAGCTTTTGCAAATTATGGTATTGCGTATCTGGCCAAAGGGTTCCATCAGGTAGAAAACGATGAAAACTTAAAGCTAAACTGGTCTGGACCAGATCAACCCAGGGCTAATTTTAAAATTGAAAATCAAAATTAATAATTCACCTCTCAAAATAGAATACATCCTATAAAACTTAATATCATGACTACTTTTAAAGTAAAACTCTTTTTTCTTCTGGCGCTTTTTTCTTCGGCAGGTTCTTTTGCTCAGGAGAAAACTCAATCTAAAAAACCTAATGTTTTATTGATACTTATTGACGATTTAAAGCCCACATTGGGGTCTTATGGAGATAAGGTGGCGGTTAGTCCGAATATCGATAAACTTGCAAAGCAGGGTCTTCGTTTTAAGAACGCCTATGCTAACGAGGCGATTTGTGGACCATCACGCTACAATCTGTTAGTTGGTACACGTTCTACCACCTCAGGACTGTATGGTTTTGGCCAGGGATTCAGAGATGTCTACCCGGATGCCGTGACCTTACCACAACATTTTATGAATGCGGGTTACCATACTGAGTCTATGGGCAAAGTATATCACATAGGTCACGGCAATACGGGTGATGAGGCTTCATGGAGTATTCCGCATTTTAAGGAAAAAGTAATCGAATATTTACTTCCGGAGAGTACAAACCGTCAGTTGACCAGGGAAGAAGCTTTTTTTGAAAATACACGTTTATATATTGAAGATACCCCTCCAAATAAAAAGTTACCACGTGGAGCTGCTTGGGAAAGCCCTGATGTTTTGGACGATGCCTACGCTGATGGTCGTGTTGCCAATCATGCTATTGACAGGTTGAGAAAACTTAACGAAAACAAAGATCAGCCCTTTTTTATGGCTGTTGGTTTTGCCAGACCTCACCTTCCTTTTTCTGTTCCAAAAAAGTACTGGGACATGTATAATCCAGATGATTTGCCAATGCCCGAATATGAAGAGGATCCTGTGAATGCACCAGAATTTGCGGTGAAGCACGGCGGTGAAATTACCCAGTTTAAACCCATACCGGAAGAAAACGATATGCAGTCCTATCCAGATAGCCTTACGCGAAAGCTTATTCACGGTTATTATGCCGGGGTAAGTTATACAGACGCACAGATAGGAAGAGTTGTTGACGAGCTTAAGCGTTTAAAACTAGATGAAAACACAATTATAGTACTGTGGGGGGATCACGGCTGGCATTTAGGTGATCATGGTATTTGGACCAAACATACCAATTTTGAACAGGCCACACACATCCCACTCCTTATGGTAGCACCGGGTGTTACAACCCCTGGAAGTACTACAGAGCAATTTGCAGAAACCGTTGATATTTATCCTACCCTGGCAGATTTAGCAGGTCTTGAAATGCCCGCCGGACCGCAGCCTATTGATGGTATTAGTTTAAAGCCGGTATTAAAAAACCCCGAAAAGAACCTTAAAGACCATGCTTACCACGCCTACATTCGTGGTGGCTATTTAGGGGAAGCGATTAGAACAGATCAATACCGTATGGTGAGATGGACCAATATTAAAAATTCTGAAGATGTGGTATATGAACTATATGATCTGAAAAATGATCCTTTAGAGAAAGAAAATATTGCAGCAAGGCAAGCTAAAATAATAAAAAGGTTAACAACAACCTTAGATGAATATCCGCAAGCAGCAAGACTGTAACAGATTTTCAGCTCGTTATGAATTAATATGTTTAAAAATAATAGTGAAAATATGAATTTTTTTAAAGGCTTATACCTTTCCATTTTAGCAGTATTGGTACTTGCTGGATGTAAAACCGGTAGTGATGAAAAAACTAATGTAACAGAAGATTTTTCAAATAAAAGATGGTCAGTAGAACGCGTGAATGCCTGGTATGATACGATTCCTTATCCTGTAGGGGCTAATTACGTTCCGGCATCTGCTATTAATCAGCTAGAGATGTGGCAGGAAGCAACTTTTGACCCTGAACGCATTAATTTTGAACTTAATAAGGCTTCTGAAATTGGAATGAACACCATGCGGGTTTTTCTTCACGACCTGGCCTGGAAAGAAGATTCTCAAGGTTTTTTTGAGCGTGTTGACACTTTTTTAGAAATCGCTGAGAATAATGGAATACGGGTAATGTTTGTGCTTTTTGATGGTGTGTGGAATCCTTACCCAAAGGCAGGGCTCCAGCCAGAACCTAAACCACATACGCACAACTCAGGATGGGTACAATCTCCAGGAAAGGAAATCCTTGAGGATTCTGAAAAGCAAGACGACCTCAAACCTTACGTTCAGGCAGTAATTTCTAGATACAAAAACGATAAGCGTGTATTGATATGGGATTTATTCAATGAACCCGATAATAGTAATGCCGGAAATTATGGAGGAGGAAGTGAGCAACCAGATCTGCCGCAACCGGATAAAAGAAAACGAGCTCTTGAATTAATGGAGAAAGCCTATCGCTGGGCTCGTGAGGTCAATCCGTCGCAGCCTCTTACGACAGGTGTGTGGGGAAAACCTACTTGGTTAGATAAACCCAATGATATCTCAGCATTTAGCCTGGAACACGCCGATGTCATTTCTTTTCATTCCTACAGTGGTCCAGATCAAACTGCAGAAATTGTAAATAAACTAAAAGACTATGAAAGGCCGGTTTTTTGTACAGAGTACATGGCCCGCAATGGCGGCAGTACATTTCAAAAAATATTACCTATTTTACATGAAAACAGAGTAGCGGCCTATAACTGGGGGCTCTTCAACGGTAAGAGTCAAACTATATATCCCTGGGATTCCTGGAAAAAGAATTATATGGGAGAACCAGACCCCTGGTTTCACGATGTTTTCCGAGAAAATGGAGAACCTTATGATCCTAAAGAGACCAGATTGATAGCGAGTCTTGCCTCCAGGCCCCTTACAGCCTATGAGAATTCGGTTGCGGTAGCTGAGCCAGATACAAAAAGTGAAATAGCGCGCGCTTTAAAATCTCACAACCGTCCTGTTTTTATACTTAATGACTGGATTAGGGATCCCTATATCACTAAAGGACCCGATGAACAGTATTACCTTACTGGCACTACACCACTTCCTGAAGATCCAAGAGAAAATACCGATCCTTATAATTTAGGTCTGGGAAGCGAGTCGCTTGTAGGCTGGAAGGCTAAAGTCTGGAGAAGTAAGGATTTAGTCACCTGGGATTATTTGGGAACTCCGTTTGACCTAACTATGGGAGCCTGGCCCCAAGTAAAACCAGAGAATTTTAAAAATGTCCCAGAGTCAGAATGGTTGTTATGGGCGCCAGAATTACACTGGTTGGGAGACCGCTGGGCTTTAGTACATACCAGCCCTTCACCAGTTAAAAGCTCTAATCTGTCTTTGACGAGTGGAAAAGAAGTAGCCGGGCCCTGGGATAACCCAATGGGTCAGAAAATAGGACAAAAGCATGATCCTTCTCTTTTTAAAGATGATGATGGCACCTGGTGGATGATCTGGGGAGCTACGGTCATAGCCCCATTAAAACCTGATTTCTCTGATTTTGCGCAAGATCCAGTGCATATTTCTCCCACTGGAGGATCTAAAGAGATGGGGCATGAAGGATGCCTCATTCAGAAAATAGATGGTAAATATGTTTTATTCGGCACGGGCTGGTCAACGGGTAAAATGCGTAAGGGCAGTTACAATTTATATTATGCGGTTGCCGACAAAATTACAGGACCGTATAGTGAACGTAAGTTTGTAGGACGTTTTTTAGGTCACGGTACTCCATTTAAAGATGACGAAGGAAAATGGTGGTGCACGGCATTTTTCAACGCTAACTTACCTCCATTACCTTCCGAGGAAATTGAGAATCGTAATTTGGCAGCGTCTGCATATACCATAAATCAAAGAGGATTGTCCCTTGTTCCTCTGGACGTTTATACATCTGATCAAGGTGAACTAATCATACGCGCGATACCCTCTGCATATAGTACTCCGGGGCCAGATGAAATGCAGGAATTTTAAGTGAAACAGATTTAGCCGGCATTTTCAAAAGTGGATCTAAACAACAATTATTGAGGTAACTAAACTATTCAGGCAAAAGGCGTTTGAGAATGTTCTTTTGCCTGATAGTTATAGGCTATATAATTTGGCTTTATCCTATACTATATATACAGAGCTATAAGAATTTGCATTTTAGTCCATAGGTAATAACACAGATACCTGAGTACCAAGACCCCGTTTAGATTTAATCTCTAAGGATCCTCCTAGATTTTCTGTTAATTCTCTAACAAATAGCAAGCCCATACCAAACCCGTTAGTTCCTGAGCTTTCCAGACGATCTTGAGAATCGGTTTCGACGATGGCTTTCAGTTGTTTGCCGGTCATACCCACGCCTGTATCTTCTACCCGTATTTCCAACATTTCTTTAGTAAGAAGATTACTTTTTAAGCTTAAATAAACACTTACCTTACCATCTGGTTCTGTAAATTTGATAGCGTTAGAAATAAGATTGCCTATTATCGGCAAAAGATTTTTACGCGGTAAAGTTCGTTCTGCATCTTTGGCGTGTACAGAAAATTGAATTTTTCGGGCCTCTGCCTGAGGTTTGTAGATATTTAAAAGTTTTGTCCCTAAACTTTTTGAGGTTAATAAACCCTTATTTTGTTGAGGTTCTTTTACCGAATGCCCTTTACTCAGGATTTCATCAGTAAGGTCAAGAACAGACTCTGCACTGGAAGCAATTAGCTGAATAATGTTTACCAGTTCTGACCTTGAAGAATCTTCAAAATTAGTGAGTTTTACCAATTGTGATATACCACTAAGAGGACTTCTTACATCGTGAGCCAGTTGTCTTTTTAGATTTCCTTCGTATAAAATTGAATCTTTTGCCTGTTTTAGTTCAAATTTAAGCTGAATGTGTTTTACAATTTGATCTGCGATGAGATGCAGTTGTTCAATTTGTAGGGCATTCAGGTCTTCTACTTTTTTTCCTCCCACACACAATGTACCAATAGCGATATCGTCAGGTAATTTTAAAGGGATGCCATAATAGAATTTATAGCCTTCATCCAATATGTAAGTACTATTCTGAAAACGTTTGTCCTTATCCAAACGTATTTTTAAATGATGTTCTTCTTCAATTGTGAAATGACAGATAGATTTTTCTCTGGGTCTTTGGGTAAACCCTCCCAGAGTACTGGCAACCGTCCATTGGGTTATATTATCTATAAAATTTATTTCAGACAATTCAGTTCCGGCAACCGATGCTGCCAGGGAATTCAGTTTGCTAAAGTCTTCCCGGAGTTCCAGGTAGTCCAAATCAAGGTCGGTAAGTTTTTTTATGCGTAAAAAATCTTTATGGTTCACATTCTGGTTTTTAGGGGCGGTAAAAATTCAAAATCTGATAGAGCTCGTGTAAGTTAGTGCTGCGAAAGAACAAATTTTTAAAATTACAACTCCTTAAGATTTGCTTAAAAAGCAATATCCTGATTTTATTTTAATATATTTTAACCAATGAACAGCAGCTGTTTAACATTTCATCGGAAACAGGGTTCTTTGTAAATTAAACACTTCAGTTATCATTGGAGTTTCAGGGATGTTTTTATTTCTTCATTATTATGAATAACATACGCATATTTATGGCATTTTGGTTTTTAAATTCAGCAGTTTTTGCCCAGCAATCTGAGTTTAAACTTTGGGAAACAATACCAGATTCAAAAATGGATGCTTCATACTCCGAAGAGCAGGATTTAGATCAAGGAAATTTAAGGGGCTATCGCAAGATTACGCAACCCACCCTTACCGTATTTGAACCCCATTCTAAGATAAAGAACGGCTCGGCTGTCGTAATTTGTCCCGGTGGAGGTTATGGATATCTTGCCATCAGTCACGAGGGGTATGATCTGGGTAAGTGGTTTGCAGCACACGGGGTTACAGGTTTTGTATTGAAATACAGACTTCCCAGTGATCAGATAATGCAAAATAAAACGATAGGCCCACTGCAGGATGTTCAACGGGCAGTAAGGTATATTCGGCAAAATGCTTCTCAATATAATCTTGATCCGGCAAAAATTGGAGTTATGGGTTTTTCGGCGGGAGGTCATTTAGCATCAACTGCAGCTACCCACTATGGTGATGCAGTTTATAATGCTAATGAAGGAGTTTCGGCACGACCAGATTTTTCAGTACTTATCTATCCTGTGGTCAGTATGCAAAAGGGAATAACCCATTCAGGCTCGCGCAATAATTTGCTGGGTAAAAACCCCACGCAAGCCGAGGTTTATAAATATAGTGGTGAATATCAGGTGACTGCTGATACACCTGCTACATTTATAGTTCATGCTACAGATGACGCGTCAGTCCCGGTAGAAAACAGCATTAATTATTTTCTGGCCTTAAAAAATGCTGGCGTAAATGCAGAAATGCATCTGTATGAAGATGGGGGGCATGGATTTGGGATGGGGCGTAGTACCACCTCAAACACCTGGCCCCAGGCATTAATCCTTTGGATGAAGAAGCATAGCTTGATTGCAGAATAATTTTCAGGTAAATTCATTTAGCTTCCGATTTTAGTTTTAGGTTAATAAGTTTGTCAATTCGTCTTTTGTTTTCTTGTTGTAATAATGACGGATATAAATTCATTAGGATATTTATAATCATTAGGATCAGGCCAAATATTAAATGCTGCGTAAAGCCTTTATAAACGGCAACAACAGTCACAAAAACAAACCCAATTAGATGGCTTATTTCTGCAAAAGTCATTTCTTTCCGTATTTCGGTTAATTCTACTTTATGGCTTTCAAGTCTTATTTTCTGATTAAAGAATTTGAAAAAGGTATTTTTCACAATCCATTTAAAATAGCCAATTCCAATTTTTTTATTCAGATTGTTGCTCATTATAAAGTTCAGGTTTGAGAATTTTTCGTAGTGTTTTGTTTTCACAAGAAGACCATTTAAAATCATCCCGACAATCCAGGAAATAAAGGATATAGATATTCCAAATATCAAATAATTAATCATAAAACTTTTGGTTCTTTTAAATTTTAGCTAATGCTTCGGGATATTATTTGTGGTTTTAAAAATACTGAACGTTTTCTTATAAGCTTTAAATGCTCTTAATAGACTGGGAATAATCCTAAATCTGTTCCTCTTCCTATCGCCGGTTGGGGATGTGTGTTTATAAGCTATTAGGCTGAATTAAGGATAAAACGGCTAAGAATGATTACATTTCAAATGATAGGATTGTATGCGAATCAGGTTCCTTATTTATGTAGAATAATACCTCCTGTTCTTACCTGATGAGCGGGCCATTCAAGTACACAGCTGTAGTACAGGCAGGAAAACAGGAATGCCCTAAGCCGTATTGGAAAAGATATTTTTATTTTTGAGGCTCAGTACACGTTATGATCAGAATCCTGCTTTTAGGCTACCTTTGCCTGTCACCAGTCATACTCTCCGCACAATTAGTAAATATTGAATCGAAACGCATGCAGACCGACTCGCTACGGTTTGCACTCAATGGGGATTTTAGTCTGAACCATACCAATAATGATGGCAAACAGGTCACGCAACTCGATATCGCCCTCACCACCCAATTAAAATCCAAAGACCTTCGGAAGCTCTATTTCCTGATCGGAAATTACAGGCTGATCGATTCGGGAGCCGAAAACCTGCAGAACGCCTGGTTTCTTCACGGAAGATTCAATTATAAGTTTAGAGAATTCCCGTGGTTACGATTTGAAAGCTTTATACAGGGGCAATATAATCAACTGCTGGTCGTAGAACAGCGCAACCTCGTTGGTGCAGGTCTTCGGGTGAAATGGATGGACCGGAATCGGTTTACCGGCTATGTCGGCACCAGTTATTTGTACGAAGTGGAGTATAGCGATCGAGCGGGCACGACCGATTACAACCATCGCAACAGCACCTACCTCACGGTATCCTATGCTGCGAAATCGGCTAAATTTTCGGTGGCCAATACGGTTTATTATCAACCGCTTTACCGCGAACTGAGCGACTACCGGATTCTGGAACAGTTTCGGCTGGACATTCCCCTGGCGGAGTGGTTTAAGGTGTTTACTGCCTACAACTACTATTTTGACAGCCGAACCCCGCTGAATACCCGGGAATACACCTCCAACCTAAATATAGGGATAGGCATCAGTTTGTGATTTTTAACGTGACTCTATAATCTACTGATGAGAGTGATGCTTTCACGTTTTGAGTTAAATCAGGGCGGTTGCCTATCCTGTGCTTTTTT
>CAYNMH010000027.1:0-4943 GCA_964398145.1 uncultured Flavimarina sp.
AGAGCGTCGGATTCATAACCCGGAGGTCGGGGGATCGTGCCCCCCTCTCGCTACACAATTTATTGGAAAGCAGTTGCACATAGTGTAGCTGCTTTTTTATTTTCTGCAAAAGAAATTATTAAATAGCTTCGTTCTCGACGTAAATCTGAGACGTCAAAGAAAACCTTAACAACAAACAAAAATTCCCTCGTAGCCGGGTCTTTATTGAAAGGAATTATGTAAGAACCCTTATAAATAAGAAGTTATTCTGTGAATTTAGCGTCAAACCTACCCTCAGTTATTTCATATTTTTTTCCTGTAGAGGGGTCAGTAAAATCAAACTCAAACGTTGCCGAAACAATATTTCTAGTATGGTCTAATTTATTGAAGCTTATGAAGCCATCTTCAGAATCATTTGTGGAACCTGCTGGGCGTAGAGTGTTGAAATCTACAATTGCATAAAATTCTCTATCTTTTCTGCTATTAAGAGATAATTTAGAATTAAGGATTATTTCTTTTTGTAAGGATCCGATGGCAATTGTATTAATTACCGCATTATTCCCTTGAGCTTGTATCCCAAAATAGTATTCTTCATCTAAAACCTGATAAAAGCAATTAAACCGTCCGCTATTATCCACAAAGGGTTCGCCGTTTATTAAGCAACCAAAAGTACCTTCTCCGGTCTGGGTTGCGGGCGTTAAACAGTCTACTCCAATACAGCCATCATCATCATTTTTACAAGCAAATAAGGAGATTGCTAAAAAGATTTGAAGGACTATTTTTTTCATTAAATTGAATTTTTACCTCGTGTCTAAAACAATATTGATGCGATTGGTAAGTTAAGGCATTGATTTTAAAAATTTTTAAGGAATTCCTCAATCAGGTGAAAGATGTAGAGTCACCTAAAATGATCATTGAATAATGTAGTATTTTAATGCATTCAAGAAATTGAAATTTCACCCACATTTCTATTATAATCTACTGAAAACAATGACTCCGAAAACGACTTTCTTTTTTGTGGTATTGCTGCTTACACTTAGCCTGTCTTGTAACCAAAATAAAAATACCGGTACACAAATCGCCGCGAAGCCTCTCAATCCTGTTGTCAAAGCAGACACCCTAAAATTTACATCGGGAATCGGTGCTATTTTTCAGGACAGCAAAAGTCGTTTTTGGTTTGGCAGTATTGAGGAAGGAGCAGCGGTATTTGATGGGAAATCCTTCACCTATTTTACCATTAAAGAGGGTTTATCTGACAATCAGGTACATTCCATTCAGGAAGATCAGAATGGGTTCATCTGGTTTGATACTCAGAACGGCATCAGCAGTTATAACGGTAAACGAATCACCAATCACACTACTTCGCAAAACACTTCGGTTAATCAGACCTTTCTAAAACCGGGTCTGGCTTCTCAGCAGGCCGGCTGGGCAAAAACCGATACCGACTTGTGGTTTAAGGCAGGCACCCGGGAAGGCGTTTACCGGTATGACGGCAGGAGTTTACAGTATTTAGACTTTCCACCGCATCAGGTTTTGAATCTGAATACTAACTTATTTTCGGTTACTGATATTTCCACAGGAAAAAACACGATTTGGTTTAGCACCTACGCCGGAGTTTTTGGTTACGATGGCACAGCATTTACCATCATCAATGACGACACCATGGGCTTTGACAGGGAGATTGAGCAATTGCATATTCGCAGTATTTTAGAGGATTCTAAAGGCCGACTGTGGATGGGTAATAACGGGATTGGGGTGTTGCTACAAGAAGGGGATTCGATTTTCAATTTTTCAGAAAAAAACAACCTGATTCATCCGGGCAGCCCAAGAAACGGAAACAAGTCACCAAACGGCACCTTAGAACATGTTTTTACGATTGCCGAAGATAGCAACGGAAACATCTGGTTTGGGGACCGCGATGCCGGGATCTGGAAGTATGATGGCAACAGCCTGAAAAACTTTACCGTCAAAGATGGTCTCAGCAATGATCGCGCACTTGCTATCTATGAGGATAAAACAGGAACTTTATGGTTTGGAATGCATGACGGCAGCATCTACATCTTCAATGGAAAAACATTTGAAAAAAGGTTTTAGTGATACCATAATTTGGCATTATACAGCCTTTCCACCTCAACAGTCCCTAGCTGAGTCCTCTGTAAGTCACATTGAGTCCACACTAAGATGGTTTAAGTATCAGGAAAATAGGCTAATATTTGCATTAAGGTATCACCATACCTCAGGAAACGGCAATACCTCCATCATTTTCATTTTATTGAAGTCATTCTGGTCTCAAACTCCTAAGGCCATCGCATTAAAAACCACTACTTATTCCTAAAAACCTATATTTGTTTTACTAACCCGAAACGAATGGAAAAAAAGAAGTCTGCCACCATTTACGATTTGGCCCGTAAACTCAATTACTCTCCCAGCACCATTTCGCGGGCATTGAAGAATCACCACAGCATCAGTACCAAGACTATTGAAATCATTAAAAAAGCAGCAGAAGAAGAGGGATACCGACCTAATATCCTTGCTGCAAGCCTCCGCAATAACCAAAGTAAAACTATAGGTGTTCTGGTAACGCGTATTAACAGGCCTTTCATTTCAACGCTCATCAGTGGTATTGAAAATGCTGCCAGTAAAGAAGGTTACAACATACTGATAAGTCAATCTAATGATAATTACAAAGCTGAAATTGCAAGCGCAAAAGCGCTTTTTGACAGTAGGGTGTGCGGAATTATCGCCACCTTGGGGATGGAAACGGAGAGCATCAATCATTTTAAGCAATTTTCAAATATTGGTATTCCTATCGTATTTGTAGACCGGGTTCCAGCAGATTTTAAAAGTTATACGGTGGTAATTGATAATTATACCGCAGCATTTAAAGCAACTACACATCTTATTGAACAGGGCTGTAAACGCATCGCTCACTTTGCCGGTGCACAACACCTTAATGTTTACAAAGAACGAAAACAGGGTTTTATTGACGCTATTACAAAAAATGGAATAGCACTCGACGATTCTCTAATTACGACTATGAAGATTTTAAGTGCGGAAGAAGGGGAAGCAGCCGTAATGCAAATGATGAAAAGTGCTAATCCACCCGATGGTGTTTTCTGTTCTAACGATACCACAGCGGTAAGTTGTATTCTTACGCTTAAGAAATTGGGCTATAAGGTACCGGAGGATGTTGCCGTTATTGGTTTTAATGACGATCCCATTTCTTCCATCGTGGAGCCGGCATTATCTACAGTTTCTCATCCCGCTGCCGAAATGGGCGAACTCTGTACCCACCGCATTTTGCAACACGTTCTTAAAAAGGAAGGAACTCCTAAAATCGCCGAACGCAGCGTCCTCAAAACAGAGCTTATATTGAGAGCTTCGAGCCTCAGGTCTTGAGGTAATTAAATATCATTAATTTAAATGTTTTCTAATTTAACGCAATCGATTGTTTAATTTTAAGTAACTTTCCCATTCTTAGCTCCAATGCAATCGATTGAGAAAACCGTATCAACACTATGAAAATTCTTTTTGCAGTTTTAACCTTTCTTTTTTTTCAGGGCCTTTGTGCACAGGATGGATACAAACTTTGGCTACAATATCACAAAATTGAAGATCAACAGCTTGTGAATCAATACAAACGCTTCAACAGTCAGGTACAGCTTGATACGGCCACAAGTACCGGTATGGTTATATATGAGGAATTAACGATGGCACTACAACCCATGCTGGGTTCTGCTGCTATACTGGACACCCGTAATCCCCACTTGCTCATTTTAAAAACAGACCGGCTTCCTGAAACTTTAAAAGCCGAGTTTGATGGCGTCAATAATCTCGCTGACGATGGCTTTATGATCAGACAAACACTTTTAGAAAATCGCGAGGTAATCGTAATTGCATCAAAGTCTGAAACTGGCCTGCTTTATGGCACCTTTGCCTATCTGAAGGAACTACAACTGCATAAAGACCTAACCGATTTTAGTCTTACAGATTCTCCAAAAATTAAAAAAAGACTCCTCAATCATTGGGATAATCTGGACCGAACCATCGAGCGCGGCTATGCCGGATTTTCCATTTGGGACTGGCACTTATTACCCAATCTTATAAAGGAAGAATATATTGATTATGCACGGGCCAATGCTTCGGTGGGTATAAATGGAACCGTTTTGACCAATGTTAACGCCAGTGCCTATATACTTCAGAAGAATTACCTGCAGAAAGTGAAAGCCCTTGCAGACACCTTCAGACCCTACGGAATACTGGTTTATCTCACTGCGCGCTTTTCAGCACCCATGGAAATAGGTGGACTCGACACTGCTGACCCGCTCAACACGGAAGTTCAAAACTGGTGGAACCAAAAAGCCAAGGAGATTTATGATTTAATTCCGGATTTTGGAGGATTTTTAGTTAAGGCGAATTCAGAAGGTCAGCCGGGGCCTAACAATTACGGAAGATCGCACGTGGATGGTGCTAACATGCTGGCCGATGCGGTTGCGCCTCACGGCGGAATCGTGATGTGGCGTGCTTTTGTCTATTCCGATGAAAAACCAGAAGACCGTGCCAAACAAGCTTATAGCGAATTTGTTCCCTTCGACGGAAAATTTAAAGATAACGTTTTGGTACAGGTTAAAAACGGAGCAATTGATTTTCAGCCGCGTGAACCTTTTCATCCACTTTTTGGCGCAATGCCCAAAACACCGTTGATGATGGAATTTCAAATTACTCAGGAATATCTTGGTGGGATGTCGCATCTGGTATTTTTGCCAAAACTATTTGAAGAAACCTTACAAAGCGACACCTTCACCCATGGAAAAGGCAGCACCGTTGCTAAAGTAATTGACGGCAGCCTGAACCGGAAAGAACTCACAGGGATGGCCGGAGTTGCAAACATTGGCAATGCCCGCAACTGGACCGGGCATCCCTTTGCACAGGCTAACTGGTATGGTTTTGGCCGTCTGGCCTGG
>CAYNMH010000027.1:5043-36099 GCA_964398145.1 uncultured Flavimarina sp.
TGCCCTGTCCCAATACGCTCCTGAAATCGCAAAAACCTATGAAAACATCAAAACCATACCGCAGGAATACCTGCTGTGGTTTCACCACGTTCCCTGGGATTATAAACTAAAAAACGGCGAGACACTTTGGTATAACCTCGCTAGAAAGTATCAGGATGGTGTGGAGCAGGTAAAAGCAATGAGTAATACCTGGCAAAAAATGAAGCCTTATGTAGGCGAACAGGTTTATGAAAAAACACGTATGCTGCTGAGCATTCAGCTTGAGGAAGCCAAATGGTGGCGTGATTCCTGCCTGCTTTATTTTCAGCAGTTTTCCAATAAAGAAATGCCGGCTTTCATCCCTGAAGCCGCACACGACTTAAACTATTATGAATCCATCCGGGATCCTTATGCGCCTGGAATAAAACCCTCCTGGGATTAATATGAAACAAAAAGTAGCACTTATTACCGGCGGAAATGCCGGCTTAGGCTTTGCAACCGCAAAAAAACTTTGCGATGAAAACATCATTACCTACATCATAGGTCGCAACCCTGAAAAAACCGAACAGGCACGGCAAGAATTAGGATCTAATGCCCGTTCGTTAATTCTTGATCTGGCAGAGCTTGATAAAATTCCTCAGGCAATTGCACATATTGCAGAGGAAGCAGGCAGCATTGATATTTTAGTCAATAATGCGGGTATCAATATGAAAAAGGAATTTCTGGAAGTGACTGATGATGAATTTCAAAAAATCATCCATACCAATCTGATCAGCGTATTTGTGGTAAGCCGGGAAGTGACCAAAGTGATGAAAAATCAAAACTCAGGCAGTATCGTAAATATCAGTTCGATGGCGGCGCAATATGGGATTCCTAAAGTGGTGGCTTACACCGCCAGCAAGTCGGCTATAGAAGGGATGACCCGTTCTATGGCTGTCGATTTGGCGCCGTTTGGCATTCGTGTGAACTGTGTGGCTCCCGGTTTTATCAAAACCAATATGTCTAGTAAAGCGCTAGACAGCGATCCTGAACGCAAAAACAAAGTTCTTGGCCGTACACCTATGGGTAAATTGGGAGATCCGTCAGACATTGGCGATACCGTATTCTACTATGCTTCCGATCTTTCTAAATTTACAACCGGCACCGTCTTATGTGTAGATGGTGGAAACTCAATAGGATTTTAAATGAACACAACCATTATTAAAACGATGCGCTGGTATGGAGAGCGCGATTTACTAAGTCTGGATGATTTACGGCAGGCAGGCATTACCGGTATTGTAACGGCGTTACACCACATTCCTGTTGGTGACATTTGGTCTCCAGAAGAAATCAAAAAAACCAAAAGTAAAATCGAAGCAGCCGGTATGACCTGGGATGTGGTAGAAAGTCTTCCCGTCCACGAAAACATCAAGAAACGCACCGGAAACTATGAAGAACTCATAGAAAATTATAAGGTAAGCCTGAAAAATCTGGCCGATCAAGGGATTTATACGATCACCTATAACTTTATGCCCATTCTGGACTGGGTGCGTACCGATCACCGCTTTAAAAATACGGTGGGTGCCGAAATTCTAAAATACGACCCTGTAAAGTTTAAAGCTTTTGACTTATTTATCCTGAAAAGACCAGGTGCCGAAAGGGATTATACGGAAGCGCAGATTACTGAAGCGCAAGAAAAATACGAATCCTTAACTAAAGAGGAACGCGAAGTACTTAAAAAAAGTGTTATGCTGGGCTTACCGGGCAGCACTGTAGATTTTACTACCGAAGATTTACTCAATCAGCTGGCTGAATATAAACACATAGATGAGATTAAACTGCGCGAGCATCTGATCCTGTTTTTAAAAGCCATAACGCCTACCGCTGATGCCGTGGGTGCAAAACTGGCAATTCATCCGGATGACCCGCCGTTTTCAGTTCTGGGATTACCGCGTATTGTAAGTACGGCAAATGATTTACAGCACATTTTTGCTCAGATTGAATCAACCTCCTGCGGCCTTTGCTATTGTACAGGTTCGTTAGGTGCCAACCCCGCAAATAATTTACCTGAAATTTTCAACACTCATAAAGATCGGGTGCATTTTCTGCATTTGCGCAATGTCCAAAAATTTGAAGATGGTTCCTTTTATGAATCAGATCATTTAGACGGCGACGTGCCGATGAAAAAGGTTATGCAACTCATTTTGGATTACACCACGGCAGAAGGTAAAAAAATCCCTATGCGCCCAGATCACGGCTATTTACACGCTTTAGAAAAAGATAAGCCTTACTATGTAGGCTATTCTTTTATAGGACGATTAAAAGGGCTTGCAGAACTGACCGGTCTGGAGCTGGGATTACTGAAAAATTAACTAGAATCGGCTTCATAAAAGCCTTAAAAATTAAATTATGTTTTTAAAATCATTCAAGCTGAAAATTCAAACACTTGTGATGCTTGTGGCGTTGAGCTCTTTCCAGATTTTCTTTGCTCAACAAAAGCTGGTATCTACCACTCCTGTGAACAAAGCGTTTACGCTTAGTGATTCACAAACTACTGCAAATCTGGTTGTGGACACCGCCGATTATAAAGGTGTACATATTGCAGCCGAAAACTTACAGCTCGATCTGGAACGGGTGACGGGAACTAAACCGGAGCTTTCTAATACAGTCACGGCACCTAAACAGGTAATTATAGGCACCCTGGGTAAGAGCCGCATCATCGACTCTCTGGTGCAGGCGGGAAAAGTGAATGTTTCCGAAATTCAGAATCAGTGGGAAGCATTCAGCATTCAGCAGATAGACGGAAATCTGATTATCGCCGGTAGCGATAAGCGTGGAACTATTTATGGCATTTACACACTTTCCGAAGAGATTGGTGTTTCACCCTGGTATTGGTGGGCAGATGTTCCTGTAATAAAATCGGATGCACTCTATGTAAGTCCGGAAGGTTTTACAAATTCGGGTCCTAAAGTGCAGTATCGTGGGATATTCATCAATGACGAAGCTCCTGCTCTATCAGGCTGGGTGGGTGAAAACTTTGGCGGTTTTAACCACAAATTTTACGAGCACGTTTTTGAATTGATTTTAAGGCTGAAAGGAAACTATTTGTGGCCTGCTATGTGGGGTCGTGCCTTTTATGATGATGATCCTGAAAATCCCGTTTTGGCAGATCAATATGGTGTTGTAATAGGCACATCCCATCACGAACCCCTGATGCGGGCACACGTAGAATGGGATCGTTATGGGGAAGGCGACTGGAACTACGCTACCAATCCTGAGGTTCTCAGTAAATTTTGGAAAACCGGAATGGAACGTATGGGAACAAATGAAAGTATTGTAACCGTGGGAATGCGTGGAGATGGAGACGAGCCGATGACTGAAGGTACTGCTATTGAGCTGCTTGAAGGCATCGTAAAGGACCAGCGTGACATCATTGAAGAAGTCACTCAAAAGCCAGCTGAAGAAACTCCACAACTTTGGGCTTTGTATAAGGAAGTGCAGGATTATTACGACCAGGGGATGCGCGTACCCGATGATGTTACCCTGCTTCTTGCAGATGATAACTGGGGGAATATCAGAAAACTTCCCAATCCTGAAGAACCTGAGCGCAGTGGCGGTTATGGTATTTACTATCACTTTGATTATGTAGGTGGACCGCGTAACTATAAATGGCTTAATACCAATCAGATTTCCAGGGTTTATGAGCAAATGTCATTGGCTTATGCCTATAAAGCCCGAAAAATATGGATCGTAAATGTAGGAGATATTAAGCCTATGGAGTATCCCATCAGCTTTTTCCTGGACTATGCCTGGAATCCCGAAGATTTCAATACTGACGATTTAAGAAATTACCCGGAAGATTGGGCACAAAAACAATTTGGCACCAATCACGCATCTGACATTGCTGAACTTATACAAACCTATTCTACTCTGGCAAGTCGTCGCAAACCTGAGCTCTTAAGTCCGGAAACATTTAGCCTGATGCATTTTAACGAAGCCGAGCGTATATTAAACGAGTATGATGAGCTGGAGGAAAAGGCTAAACAGATCAATGCGGAACTTGGTGAAGAATATCAATCTGCTTATTACCAACTGGTTCTATTTCCCATTGAGGCTATGGCAAATTTAAACCGCCTGTATATTGCAGCAGCCAGAAACCAGCTTTACGCAAAGCAGGGGAGAAATACAACCAATGATTATGCACGCCAGGTTAAAGAATTGTTCGAAAAAGATAAACGACTGGCACAAACTTATCACAATATCAATGATTCTAAGTGGAATCATTTTATGTCTCAGGTTCACATAGGCTATAAATCCTGGTTCGATCCAAAAGAAGATATTATACCGGAAACTACCGAACTGGAAATTCCGGAGAAGGGCTCTCTGGGTGTAACCACTGCAGGTAGCGAGGCTTACTTTCCTGCTCAAAAGAACCTGGAAGTGCTTCCGTTTGATCAATCACATCAAATGCAGGAACTTACCCTTTTTAATACCGGAAATTCCACTATCGATTTTAAAATGAAAAACTTGCCAAAATGGTTACGTGTTGATGTGGAAAAAGGCGAAATTAAAACGGAAAAGCGAGTTGCTATTCGTTTAAATCAAGATAAACTTCCGGCTGAGGCACAACAGGGTGAATTCCTTATAAAATCTGATAAAAACACAGCCGTGATTAAAGTGACTTATAAACCTCATCCGGCAGATGCTAAAGGAGCAGTATCCTATGCAGGTATGATTAGTATTCCGGCAAATACGTTTACCAATAATACCGGCTGGGAAGAAATTCCTGATTTAGGAAGACAGGATATAGCTTTGCGACCTGAGGCCAAATTTTCAGAAGAGATCAGCGAGCAAAACACCAGGCTGGAGTATAACATGCTGGCGAAAGAGGCAATTGATGGTATCATCACGTTCCAACTTTCGCCCACATTAGATTTTAAAAATCAGGGTGGATTGAAATTTAAATTTCAGATTGATGATGAGCCTGTACAGGTATTGAATATGCATACTGACACTCCGGACAACTGGAACAGTAGTGTTGCCAATAATACGACACGGGTTACGGCACCTGTAAAACTTCAACCCGGTATGCACACTATAAAAGTATACGGTGTTGATCCCGGTATTGTATTGCAACATATAATACTCAAAGATGCCGGCAATAAACAATCTTCCTATCTTGCGCCTATAGCGCAATCCAAATGAGAAGTTTATAAAACTGACTTCAGAATTTAAGTATTCTTTAGTTAATTCAGGCAGGCTTATAACTGCTTTTAAACAGAATGGGATACCGGATGGTTTACTTTATAAAGTGCCGTCCGGACTGTTGAGAATACCCGCGTTCTAATACATATATGTTGAATAAGAGAAGTATACTTTTTGTTTTAGTACAGATCGTTTTTCTGTCTTGCGCTTATATGCAAAACGGAAGAATTTTCTCGTCTGATTCTGAATTGTCGAGCAGCCTCATCAATGCTATTTATCAGGATCATAAGGGCTACATTTGGATTGCGACTGAAGATGGTCTCAATAAATACGACGGAGCAAAATTTGTTACTTACAAGAAAAATGCAAATGATTCTACCTCCCTGCTCAACAACTATGTAAAGAGTATTTTTGAAGACCGGAATAACAATTTGTATTTCGGTCTTTTCAACGGATTGCAGGTCTATGATCATGCCACAGATTCGTTTAAACAAATACCCATTTCAATAGATGAAAAATCTGCCTACGATGCGCATGTTACTTCGTTAACCCAACGCCCGAATGGCGAAATCCTGGTAGGAACTTCAGGCAGAGGGATTTTTAGCTTGCAAAAGCAGGGAGGCGATTATTTAGCTGAGAATCTGCCGGGATTTTTACCTACCGCGTTTGTAGATCATATTTTTCAGGACAGTAAAAACAGGCTTTGGTTTATTACCCCGGAAACCGGACTTTTTCTGGTAAATCCAAATAATACGGTAATTCCCTTTTTACAGGATGGTAAGGTACGTGCAACGCTTTCGGCTGTAGCAGAAGGCGAAGAAGGTACCATCTACGCAGCGAGTTATACGGAAGGCTTATTTAGATATAACGAATCCAGAAAAGTGTTTGAATCCATTCCCGATACCAAACACTTAGTAATTCACAGTCTTCATCTCAATTCAGAAAAAGAAATGCTGGTGGGAACAGACGGGGACGGTCTTTACAAATTTGATCCCGTTACTCAACACCTGGAGCCTTACCCGATTATCGTATCCGGTTTTGATGCTTCAAGATCAAAGGTTCACGATATTGTTGAAGATGGGGAGGGTAACACCTGGCTGAGTCTGTATCAAAAAGGTGTGCTTTTACTTCCAAAGAAAGAGAACAATTTCAATTATATAGGTTACGAATCGAGTAAACTCGATATCATTGGTTCTAATTGTGTAATGTCTGTCTTCAAAGATTCAAAAGGTATCCTGTGGGTGGGAACAGATGGTGATGGATTATACAGTATATCGCCGGAAAACAAGGTATTAAAACACTATAAAGATCAAAACTATCTGGGAAGCAAACTCAACACAGTGGTTTCCATCTATGAAGACAGTCAAAATACCATCTGGATTGGCACCTATTTAAATGGTCTCGCAAAAATTGAAGAAAACGCCAGGTCTATAGAATTCATATCAAATCTGGTAGATGAGCTCGGTAATCCGGTTAAAAGTATTTACAGTATAGTAGAAGATTCTCAAAAAAATTTATGGTTGGGGTCTATGGGATCCGGCCTTTTTAAATTAAATCTCCTTACCAGTACAATAGTGCCCTGTAACGTAGAGATTAAAGATGCACCTCAGGGACGCACGTTTTTTAATAATAAATGGATTAATGATTTATTGTTGAACCCCAGCGAAAATCTGCTATATGTGGCTTCTTACGATGGCATTAGCAGGTTTGACCTCAAGACGGAACAATTTCTTTCTTATGAAACGGGCATACGCAGATTTGATGGTGAGATTATCTATTCAATACTTAAAGATGCCGAAAATTATTTGTGGCTGGGCACCGCAAACGGACTAAAAAAAGCAGATACGCAGCTCAATCTCTTAGCTCATTACACTTTAGAAGACGGTCTGCCTAACAATACGATTTGCGCGATAGAGCAAGATCAGGAGCTTATGCTCTGGGTAAGTACCAATCACGGTATTTCAGAATTTGACCCTAAAAAGGAAAGTTTTCTCAATTTCTACTTTAACGATGGTCTTCAGGGAAATGAGTTCAGCAAAAACGCTTCCTATCTTTATGAAGATGATGAGCTCTATTTTGGTGGAATGAGTGGCATTACCTATTTCAACCCGCACAGTATTGTGAATATTGATAAAAAACCCGATATCTATATTATTGATGCTTATTTGCAGAATAATTCTGTACGTAAAGGAATGCAATCAGGCAGTCACGAGATTTTAAACAAAGCGATTATAGATGCAGATACTATTAATCTGTCTTACCAGGATAATTCATTTAGCCTGGAATTTTCTTCGATGGAATACAGGAATCCCAACCGCATTTCCTATTCCTACGCTATAAATGGCGGCCCCTGGATTAACTTAACTCAAGGCGTTAACAGTGTGGCGTTTGACAATTTAGAAGCAGGTACCTATAACTTTAAACTTCGTGCAAAAGACTACGATCAGTATTCTGACATCAAAAATTTTACGGCTATAATTCATCCGCTCTGGTATTTATCTCCTCTGGCCAAATTTGGCTATTTCCTCATTTTTGCACTCCTTGCGGCCTATATTTTTTATCAAACCCGATTGCGCCTGGAAAGCAGGAACCGACTGCGCGAATATCAAAAATCTAAACTCATCAATGAAGCTAAACTGCAGTTTTTGACGAATATTTCGCACGATATTCGTACACCACTCACTATGGTTATCAACCCGTTAAAAAAATTGTTGAGTACAGACGAAGATCCATCACGGCGCAAATCTTACAAAACGATGATGCGTAATAGTGATCGCATTTATCATCTTACCAATCAACTGCTTGATGTGCGAAAAATTGACAGCGGCCAGCTCGAGCTCCGCTTTGAAAAAGTGGAAATGGTTGCTTACATATCTTCCATCTGTGGCATTTTTGAAGATCAGATAGAGGCTAAAGAAGTAGCGTTTCAATTCAAACACGAGGTAGCGGAGCTTTACGCCTGGATCGACCCCAATTACTTTGATAAAATCATTCAAAATCTGGTTGCGAATTCCCTCAAATTTGTAAGCAAAGGAGGAAAAATAGAAGTAATCCTGACAGTAACCGATAACGGTGATAACAGGTTTTTTGAAATCTCTGTTATCGATGATGGTATAGGTATTAAAAAAGGAATGGAAGAATTTGTATTTGACCGTTTTTATCAGGTAAAGGGTACACCTCATCATCTCGAGGGGACGGGAATAGGTCTCAACCTAACCCGATCTATAGCCCAGCTGCATCATGGCACCATTTATGCCGAAAATAATACGCACGGAAAAGGTTGTAAGTTCGTCACCAGGATTCCCTTAGGTAAAAAACATTTGCTGCCACACCAGATATTTCAGACCGAAGCAGACCGGAAAGACCCTAAAAAAACTTCAAAAACGGACGAAAAAGTCTTAGTTTCCCGAAAAACGGAGAAAGAAATCCTCTACAGCGGGGCGCGAATTTTGGTAGTAGATGATGATCTTGAAATACGCAAATTCATCAAAAAAGAACTGAGCCAAAGCTTTAAGGTAGATCTTGCCGCTGACGGTAAAGAAGCTCTTGCCAGTATCCTTCAGTCGCCGCCAGATTTAATCATCAGCGATATTATGATGCCTGAAATGGATGGGTTAGAGCTTTGCAGACGCGTCAAAAAGAACATTCATATCAATCACATTCCCGTTATACTTTTAACTGCAAAATCAACTCAGGAGCGCAATCTGGAAAGTCTCAACCTGGGAGCAGATGCTTACATACCCAAACCTTTTGATATGGCCATTTTACAAAAAACAGCAGTCAATCTTATTCAAAACAGAAAGCTACTCAAAAATAATTATGATGGCAGCCAGCTGCAGGAAGACAAAGTAAAACAGGTTGATGTAGATTCTTCAGATGAGATTTTAATGAAAAAGGTTGTGGGTTACATCAATGACAATATGAGTAATTCTAACCTTAATGTAGAGATGATTGCGAATACTGTAGGGATTAGCCGGGTTCACCTGTACCGTAAGCTCAAAGAATTAACCAATCAGTCTGCAAGTGATCTCATCAAAAACATCCGCTTAAAACAAGCGGCAGATCTTTTGGCTTCCAAACCCATCAGTATAGCTGAAGTTGCCTATGCTGTAGGTTATTCTAATCTTTCTACCTTTTCAACAAACTTTAAAAGCCTTTACGGTATACCACCAAAGAAGTACCAGGAAACACATTTAAGCGAGAAAGAATAAGGCTTTCAATAGCTTCTAGTTTTCGGATGCATTCCAGTACCGGCTGGCCCAGGCGATCCAGGTACTCCAGTTTGGGCCGGTAGAGTGACCGCCCCCATGTTGTCTAAAAGCAAGTGCGCCACTGGTAAGTGCTGTACCCATCACCGGAAATGTTTCTGTACCTAAACCTTTAAGCCCATAAAGTTCATATACCGGTTGGGCTGCTACAGCTGCATCAAACATTCCCCGCACATCCACCCAGTTTCCTTCAATTCGGGAAGAACCTGCACTTATAAATACAGGACGAGGCGCACACAGAGCGATTAACTGATGGGCGTCAACCGGCAAATCCTCTACGGTTTGAATACTCGCATACTTAATAAAGTTACCGGCAAACCAGTGATACTCTGCTGTAGAAGCCAGATTTTCAAGCATTTCTCCATAATTTCTACGTAGTAAGGATGCTCCTCCCGCTCCCGAAGAACCGATAAAGCCTAGCGATATACGGGTGTCGAAAGCCATCGCAACCAAAGCAGCTTTGCCATATCTTGAGGTACCTTCAATCGCGGTTCTTTCGGCATCAATGTCAGACCGGGTTTCAAAATAATCGATTAGTTTACTAGCACCCCAGCCCCAGGCTCTTAGTGAACCCCATTGGCCAGGCGATCGGGACTTTCCTTTATTGACCAAACCTATAATCCCGGAATTGAGCCCGGCACCATTATCAGCCTGAATAGAATTAACATCTATAACGGCGTACGCCCATCCCTTATGCGCTAACTGCTGTTTAAATAAAGGCTCATACGGTGAAATGAAATAACTGGAAGGTTCTGCGGTTGATCCAAAAAAAGGATGGAGCGATCCAAAATGCATTACAACGGGCAAGGCAGCTTCATCCTGCATTTGAGGAATTCCCAGAAGCACCTCCAGTTCCACTTTTAGTTTAGGGTATTGACTATTATCTACAACCCCTCTAAGACGTTCTTCGGTAATGGGTACCCCTCCAATCACGGTATCTTTTACCGCAACAACGCTCCAGGAAACTGCCGGAATTTTTTCGGGTAACGCCCCGTACATCTCTTCTTCAAAGGCAGCAACCAGTTCTGGTCTTCTAAGGGTTTCCCAGTCTTTCACAGAGTTTATAGGTTTTCCGGCCTTGCTTATTAACAGCGATGGTAAAGTGTAGGGTTTTACGTTTGCCTCGTCAAAATTGGCTGCGTTTGGGGCATTTGGATCTCCGGAAGGGCCCGGGCGGTTCTGCACCTCAATACCTAAAGTTTGCTTTAAGTGGGCATAATCTTCCTGTGTGTAGCGGTTAATACTATCGCGAAAAGTGCTGTTGTTTTGCGAAAGCATCACTAAGGGCAGAAAACCCACTATTAGAAACGGAACAATTTTGCAAGTTTCAATACGCATAACTTATAAATTGATTTTAAGGTTAGAAGAATTAAAAAGCACTCAGTTAATTATTCTGAAAACGCAGCCAGTCAAGAGTCAACTTTCCGGAAATCAGACGAACTTCCAGATCGTGCACGCCAGAGGATATTTTTTGTATCTCAAAGTCCTGAACATGCATTTTCTTATTTGCAGGTATTTCTATAGTTGCAATTCTTTCGTTTCGATCTTTAAGCCAAAGTTGAACCACAGAAGCTTTATCTGCATAATAATTCAATGAAACATTTTCGACCGTATTCTCGAAAGCTATTTTATTGTAGCGCACCCAGTCGCCCGAATTTAAAGTGATATTCCAACCTTCAAAAGTCTTTCCAGGATTATTAAACTGAAGTTCTGCCCTTTTGCTTTTAGCACTGTAGCGGTCTAGTTGAAGCTTTTCAGAAGCTTTGTTCACACCTATACCTCTAAGGCTGGGTTCTACTTTAATGATCGAGCCGTCCTGATTAAATGCGAGGCTATCTGCTCGTATGGATCGATTCTTATCAAAATCTGGGGAAAGGTCATTATGATGGTAGAATAGATACCACTGGTCTTTATAGTTTACAATAGATTGATGATTGGTCCAGCAGCCTGTAGGACTTTCGTCCATAATTACTCCGGTAACGGTAAATGGCCCTTCCGGTGTGGGGCCTATGGCGTATTCTAAACGTTCTATCTTATTCTCCACGTGCGGATAGGTGAGATAATAGACACCCTTTCGCTCAAACACAAAAGGCCCTTCCTTTAGACCTTCCTGAGGTAAATTGGCAATAATGGTTGGCTCTGAAGCCAATTCGGTCATATTCGGTTTTAACCTGGCGACATAAATAGCTCCTTCAGACCAGTATAGATAAGCTTGCCCGTCGGAATCAATAAGCACATTAGGATCAATACCATCTACACCTTCAATAGGTTTTTCCTGTGCAACAAAAGGCCCTGTGGGTGAATCTGAAATCGCAACGCCAATTTTGAAACCACTGCTATCTCTGGGTTTTGTAGGAAAGTAAAAGTAGTATTTACCTTCCCGTTCCACACAGTCTGGCGCCCACATACTGTAACCTTCAGAATTTGCCCAGGCCACTTCAGTCTGATTTAAAATCACACCGTGATCGGTCCACTCCGTGAGGCTTTCAGAAGAAAAAACGTGATAATCTTCCATACAAAACCAGCCCGGCCTGCCTTTTCCTTCAGGACATATTATATCGTGAGAAGGGTAAACATACATTTTCCCATTAAAAACCCGTGCTGTAGGGTCAGCGGTATATTGATCCTGTATAAGCGGATTTTGAGCGAAAACACCAGGAATCGAAATCAGCAAAACCAGAAAAACCATCAGATTGTACTGACGTGTAAGATTAACGTAAACTGAATCTATTTCCGGAATCACAATCAATTTACATCTGGATTAAAAAACGAATCCTCAATAGTGAAATAATCAAAGTCTGCCCAACCCCCTGTCTTTTGAGTGGCGTAATTAAAAAGACCGAAGCGATAACCCATAAAATGGGGTAAGGTATACTGCATTTGCAGAGCATTGCCTAAAGATTTCCAGTTTTCGCCATCCAGACTGTAATAGAAATAGGCTTTGTCTGTACGGTTTCTAAAATCACAGGTAATCCTGAAAAAGATTTCCTTTTGACTAAAAGGCACTTTTTCGATAATCCCGCCATCTTCGGCATTTTTACTCATATAAATGAATTTCTGATCGCTTTCACAGCTTACCCCGATTACCCCGTATTTCTTTTGTAAAACTGTCAGACCGGCGCGATCCCCTGCTTTCATTGCAGACACATCTATTTTTATTGTTCCGGTGGAAGCTGGGCCTAGCGTACGCTGGGTAAGAATATTTTTAGCAGAAACCAGGCTGGTATCGATTCGGCCTGTTTTTAATCTTAGAAAACCAGGATGCTCATCAAGAGACCACCACGAGTTTTCGGGATTGTGATTCCATTGCCAAACCAAAGGGAATGAGGCGTCTCCTTTATTTCGACTGAAGTCGTCGGAATGAGCAATACCCGGGATGAGGCTTTTGTTTTCAGGCAAATCAAGAGTTTCGGGAACTTTCCCGTTTACGCCTAAAACCGGCCAGCCATCTTCCCACTGTACAGGCACGAGATAGGGAATTCTTCCTACTGCCCCACTATCCTGAAAAAGATATGCGTACCAGTCTCCTTCCGGGGTATCCAAAAGACCACCCTGAGCAACACCCTGATCCTGAAATGCCAGCCTGCCCTCGTAAGGTCCCATAATAGCATCTGCCCGGTGAATGATCACCGTGCGCATACCGCCACGCGGCCAGGCAATGTTAAATAAGTAGTATTGCCCATTATGCTTGAACAATTGTGAACCTTCCGCAGGCAATATGATGTTTGAGCCAATAGGGGCTGTGGCATTTTCAATAAGTATCTTTTTGGTTTCCTCTTTTACACCAGATAAGTCGGCTTTAAGCTCTACAATACTTAGTTCGCCTGCTCCCCAGATCATATAAATCTTTCCATCTTCAAAGAAAAGCGTGTGATCGTGATAGGCAGGTTTAAACTCGTGGACTTCCCACGGACCATTCTCAATATCTTTGGTAGTATAAATATGAGTCATCCCAGAAGTTGCTGAAAAGGTAGAGAGGTAATACATCCCCTCGTGATAGCGCAGACTGCTTGCCCACGAACCTCTTCCATAAGTCTGGTTTCCATTTTCCAAATTCATGGCATCATTTTCGACCAGCGTATCGTAGGCATAATTAACCAATTCCCAGTTAGAAAGGTCCTTAGACTTCATTACCGGCACTCCCGGATTCATATGCATAGTGGTACTGCTCATATAATACGTATCACCCCGACGAATGATCGACATATCGGGAACATCTGCATGAATGATAGGATTGTGCGCGCGCTGTTGCGCGTGTATCTGAGCTACTGACACACTGCACAAAAAGCTGCAAATTGTTAAAACAGGGAAGAAACCTTTACCAATCATCGGGTTATTATTTTTGCGCCAGTAGAATAATAGAATCTACGACTGGTTTAGATTTATTTTGTCTATCAAAAAGTAAGGGATAATCTGTGCGCCCGCTTACAGGCCAATTGTTTCTCCAACTATTACCATCATTAACCCCCCACATCGTCACTTTTTCCAGCTTATCCTGATGCTTTAAAAAGAGTTTAAAAAAGTCAAGACAACGGGCATTAAAAGCAGTGTTTACGGAATCCGGAAGCTTTTCCGGATAGGGATTCATACGGTCTTCATATTCAAAATTTGCAGAAACTTCAGCTCCCTGGTCCTTCCAGGGCGAAGGTAACACGGTAATGTCAAACTCGGTTACGGCTACTTTAAGTCCTAAATCTGAAAAAGCTTCCATGGTTTTTTCAAATTCTTCCAGTTCCGGATAATCCATACCCACGTGACCCTGCATCCCTACCCCGTGAATGGGCACTCCCTGTGCTTGCAGGTTTTTAATCAAACGTACTATCCCATCACGCTTTTCGGGAATGGAAGTGGAGTAATCATTATAGTAAAGCTCCGCTTCAGGATCTACCTCGTGAGCGGTCTCAAAAGCTATTTTTATAAAATCTTCTCCCAGCAAATTGTAGAATTTGCTTTCTCGCATGGAGCCATCATCTAAAACAGCTTCATTTACTACATCCCAGGTTTTAACACGGCCTTTATAGCGCCCCACGACTGTAGTAATATGATCTTTTATTCGTTTTGTAAGTTCTTCCTTGTCAATATCATTACCGGCATCATCTTTAAAGAACCAGCGAGGTGTTTGGGAATGCCAAACTAATGTATGCCCGTGCACGACCATATTGTTATCTTCTCCAAACTTGACAAACTTATCTGCAGTTTCAAAATTGTAATTACCTTTTTGCGGTACCAGTCGCTCACTTTTCATACAATTCTCTGCAACTATAGAATTAAACTGAGATTTTACAACTTCCATTTCTTCGGGGTTGTAACCATCTATTTGACGTGCATTAAGGGCAGTACCCATTAAAAATTTACCCTGAAGGGCATCTTTCAGGTTTTGGGGCTCTTCAGTCTTTAGCATGGCTGTATCCGATTCGCTCTTATTGGGTTTACAGCTTAAAAGTAGTACGAAGACCGTAAAAAGGTAGGTTAGGTTTTTCATGAATTCAGTTTTAAACATATTTAATGAGGCAATTGCCCTCTTTATTTGGTAAAAATCATTCTTAAATTCGCTTTTGAGCTAATTTAAACAATCGATTGCGTTAATAATCTATTTCCAGGCTTAAAATTTTTATTTATAATGAAAAAAAGCTCTGATTTTAAAATTTAAAGGTGATTATAATGCTTTAATTGATAAAAAATAGAACCCAATGTTCTACTACCATTGGGTTCTGCAATCTAAAACAAACAACTAATTCTTCATTTCTTTCTCTTAGCCCTAAAACTACTCTGTAGCAGGCAGATTAGTGTTCAATAAAAACGGTTAAAATACTGTTTGCGGGTGCGCTAAATTGAACACTTGAATCTTCATGATTTAATTCCTTTTCCATCTGATCATCAAATAGCGTGGTAGTATATGATTTTGCAGAGCTTACAGGCTTAAGACCATTTATACTTATACCGGAAACATCAAAATCTGACCGGTTGATAAAGACCATAACTGTTTTATCATCTCCAGTATAAGTTGTTGCTGAAAAACCATCAAGTTCATTTGAAAAAGTAGTTGCAATTCTCTTATAACCCGGTCTTACGAATTTTGAAAATTGTGACATTACGTAACCTCTTTTCAAAATTGTCCCTCTTTGGGTTCCCAATGTACCGTCGCCTAAGAAAGAATAATACCGCCGTATATACCACCAGATGTAAGCATTCCAGTTGGCTTCCATGGTACTTTGTATTTCTTCAGCCATATCCATGGTTTCTTCCCAAATTACAGCCCTGCTGGTACTCTCGGTCCAATTTGCTGAATTTACCCCGCTGTTCAGATTCAATAGATGTTCTGTCATCCAGATTTCTTTATTTTTCTCTTCAGCAAGAGGATAGGGTTTGAGACCTCCGCTACCATATAAATGCCCGCCTATAAGATCTACGTTAGCTTCAGCCTCCGGGTCGTTGAGAATAGGATCTGTATAGGAGTGCTTGAAGTTGAGGGATTCTGCAGCTAATACTTTTGCACCTTTAATACCGCCGGCGAAGTTTTTGACAAAATTATACATCTCCTCAATTGTGTACTCACAACCTTCGTAGGATACCTGATAATCCGGCTCATTTTGAATGGAAACCACATCGATTTTGGCCCCATTATCAGTCATAAATGTGATGAACTCATTTATATAAGCTACATAATCGTCATAATATTCCTCAAGAAGATATCCGCCTCCGTTTATGGAATTGTTGCTTTTAAAGGCCGCAGGAGGTGACCAAGCACTGGCGATTACTTTCACCTGATTTTCATTAGCTTTCTTTACCAAATCTACAATGCCCGCCCAGTCAGCACGTGTAGAAGATAATCTAACTCTAATAATGGATAAGCCCAGGCCGTTTTCTTTATCGATAGCTAAATTGATTTCTTCGTCACTTAAATAATCTGTTCCAAAAATTGGATCTGCTCCCCCAAAACCGCTAATTTCCTGAAATTCTTCCTGATAATTTACGGTCAGCGCGGGTCTGATATTGGCAAATTGACTTATGGTTAAATTTTGTTCTTCATTTGTAGCCAGGTTTTTAAGCACAATTTCCTGACTTCGAGTCTCCTCCGAATTATTAGTTTGAAGTGTAATCCTTACCTGCGTTGTTTGATCAATATCTGTTCTATTACCACCAGATGATTGATCAATGCCTGTAATAAAGCCATCTGTAGCAGTAGTAATTTCCCAAGGCGTTTGAGACCATTCAACCGTCAAGTTTACTGCTTGCTCTGAAGAAGTGACATTTACTGCTGTTTCGTCAAACTGGAGATATGTGCCAGAGAGACTGTCGGAATCCTGGTCACTACACCCCATAAGCAAGACGATTCCTATTAAAGCTAAAGTTCTTATTATATTGTTCATGATGTATTTATCTACTGATTAACCCCATCAGATATGCTCCGGTAGGGTGGGTTAATTATGGTATCACAGTTGTTCCAGCCCGTCTGCTAATCCTTTGTAAGCCGGTTTTCTGGTATACTTTCGTGATTGAATGGTGCGTGCGTCCCACAGGCCTACATTTTCATTATCATTATCTACAGCATCTTCTATACTTATTCCGTAGCGTTGATTTGCAGGAATTACCGCAGCATAGGTTTCTACTACATATCTATACATAGCTGCCTGTTCTTCAAGAAGTGCCTGTGAACGTTCCTGTGAAGTCATCAGGTCTACTGAAAGTTCTGTTACTGCAACCATTTTTCCGGTGGCGGCCAGCAACTCAAACATTTGTTGTATTTGATCTCGGTCTGAAAAGACGGTCAAATTCATTTTTGCAGCGATTCCATCTACCTGGGCGCCTTCACTTTCAATATAATTGACATACTCAATAAGTCCACGACATTTGTCCAGATTCCGCTCTAAATCATAGTCGCTTATAAATAATAGATCTCCAGATTTAGCATTACTTCTTGCCAGATTAAAAGCGTCAACCGCATAATTTTCGCCTAAATAATCCTGCCAGTAAAACACCCCGGGTTGGGGAGCGAGTGTGGCTCCGCTTTTAAGTTCTGAAGGATTGATATCATCCATAGGTTCATTGATAACATTCCAGGCGTGAACATAATCGACGCTATTTGTGACCATTCCACTAATCCAGTTTTCAAGAGCATTAGAGATAATAAAGTCCTTTTCTTCATCCGATTTTTCGTTTACTATTACCACACCACCACAGTTAGCTGCCACTCCTCCAACATCAGTAGGCGTATTAAATCCATTGGTGATGTAAAGTTTGTCAAATTTGGCTCCATCTTCCCGATAGGAAACCGTAACGGTATGATCAACAGCGGGGTCTAAATCGGCAGCGGTAATCTGGTACCATTTAAGATTGGTTTCATTAATTACCCCATTAAAGGTTACCCACGGATTGTTGTCAATTCTAAAGTAGAAAGAATCATCCGCTCCGTTTAACACCTCTGCCCCCACCCGTGCAAAGAGCTTAAAATTACCATTTGACTTGACTTTAAAGTCAAAGCTGATTAAACCTTCCGGGCTGGAAGCCGGAACGGTTGTAGCTGGGGTGGGCTTTTGAATCATCGTATAAGTCCCTTCTGAAGCGGTAGGATCTTCTACAAAAACCCAGTTTGCACCTACATTTCCGCATTCTGCTTCCAGCCACACATCATCGCTGGCAAGAGGCGGGATGCTGGTACCCTGACCCGAACTTCCATCATCTGAAAGATCGTAAACATATAATGTAGTAACATCTATGTAATAATTTACATTAGGCTGAAAGCCAAGGTCAAAATTAATTTTTATAGGTCCTGTAGGCTGCTCCGAAAGAGTAAAGCTTATTTCTTTCCAAAACCGGTTAGTTGTAAACGTTTCGGTTGCTTCCCCGTCGCCGTCATAGTCCAAAAGAGGTTCATTTTCATTTAATCCTTCAAAAGAAACTCTTCCCTGTCCTTCCACATCAGATCGAATGTGGAATATAACGCGGTATTCCACACCTGCTTCCAGGTTTATATCTGGTGTAGTAAGCTGTAAATCGGTTGCCTGTGAAGCTCCTGTACCTGCCGTAAGCAAAATGGCCTGTGCTTCGTTAAAACCTTCTCCCTCAACTATGGTAGCAGTTGCACCGGGCCCACTTACCGTATAATCGGCTAAACTGGTATCATATAAGCCTGATTTATCCACATAATTAAAAACCGGGGGAATATTTATTGTTACAGGCTCAATTAAAGAATTTAAATAATTAGCATTTTGATTTTTGTGCCAAACCAAAGAATTTCCAAATACGGAAAGTCCTTTATCTGAAGCGGTGGTTAATGCGGTATTAAGGTCGTCGTATGCCTGATTGCCATTATCCTGAACAATATCACCGTGTTGCATCCCATTTGAAAAAGTGACTTCCTGAAAATTTGCATGAACTAGGCGCTGAAAAACACCGCCTCCGGTATAGTTAGCCAAAGTGGCCTGAACTCCCAGGCTAAATTGAGGATAGTTAATAGTATCTACATAGGATTTTAAATCTGCATAAGCATCAATTAATTCCTGATTGGCAATGCTGGCAGGTTTCTCCACTTCAAATTCCAGCGGGTCCTGTTCTGCACAGGAAACGATAAGAACCGTGAGCAGAACTAAAAATGTTGATTTATAAAATGTATTCATAGGAATATTTTTTCTATTTAGTTAAGCGTAGGTGTAAAAAACTCAATGCTTACACCCCGATTTCTCAGTACCAGCGTATCTGTGGTAGAAACATTGAATTCAGGATGCTCGATATTGTAAGTCATATATAGGGCGTCTCTGTCTTTATTACCCCAGCTGTTTGTTTCCCCATCCACAACATAGGTTCCCGTACCCGTGGCAGTATAGCCTTCTCCTGCAGCAGCCACACTACAGGTTCCATCCTCGTCAAAAGTTAACAGCAAATCGGATGTTATATTAGAACCGTCCTCCGCCTGAAAATTTAATGGAAAAAGAACCTGGTTTTGAGATTGTGTCGTAAGCTGAACAACTTCATCATCTTCTACATACTCTTCCCGGCGCACTACGGTCTCGTCAAGATCGGTATTCCCGTTATTACCGGTAATTTCATCCACTCCCCGTCTGAGATAAAAAGCGTGATATCTGTTTATATATTTTAGGGCATAGAGTGTAAAATCTTTGGGGACCACTTCCCAGTCTGCAGCTATACTTCTGTTAGGGTTTTGAGCCAAAGCTCTACCAGACAAAATAGTATCTGCATTGGTTACATTGGTAATGCGTACAGGCAAAACATACGTGCGCTGAATGGCCTCGGGATCGTTAAAGAATGCATCTGTAAGTTGCACTTCTACACCACCAAGAATATCTCCTTCCGGAATTACAATATTATCGCCCAATAGATCGTAGTAATTTGCCGGTAAAGGTTCAACGGGCTCTCCTGAATCATCATAAACAAGACCTTCAACAAGGGCATTATCTACAACAAAATCGACAATCACATTTGATGGACTCTCGTAAACTCCACCTGTAGTGGCAAAGAGTTTAAATTTGCCCTCATTATCTAAAGAAGTATCAAATTCATCTTCTCCAAACGTAATGGTCCTTACAGGAAACTGATGCGCAAAATATACTGACTGGTATTCAAAATCATCAAATTCACGATCCTGATTCTCGCAACTTACCAGAGCAACTGCCAGTATCACAAAAACATACAAGATATTCTTCATAATTAATTTATTTCTAAAATCATTCAACTGTCTTAAGTTCATTCTTCTGTTTATTACCATCCGTTATTCTGCTGCAGCATATTAAACTTCAGAATTTCACTATAGGGTACAGGACCATATATCATATAATCCTGATAAAGTCGTTCTTCAGCTTCAAACACTGAATAATTATCATCTTCAATACGCACACCACGAGCAGGTTCTGTAAGGTTTTCATCCCATCTTCTAAGATCCCAAAAGCGATACCCTTCAAAACAAAGCTCAAGTCTTCGTTCATTATGAATGAGGTCGCGCATTGCATTTTGATCTCCCCGTACCGCATCCAAATACGGATCATTACCGTTAGCTCCTAAACCGGCACGCTCCCGTATCGCCTTGATAACATCATAGGCCGAATACCCATTAGGGCCAGTTCCTGTAGGTCCCCAGGCTTCATTAGCCGCTTCAGCATAAATGAGGTAGATTTCAGTATAGCGTATACGCGGTTGAATATGGCGCTGACCATTAGTGCTCACCGGATTGAGGTTAACATCCTGACGGAGCAATTTTCGCATATAGTAACCGGTTCTCGTTGAAGTTTCAACCCTGTTTAAACCATCGTTTGTACCACCGTCAACCGCAGTATGGATTACTGAATTATTAGATCCCGCAGTACTTTCATCGTAAATAATGAATTGTGCCAGTCTAGGATCTCTGCCTGCATAAGGATTTGAAGCATCATAGCCACTAGCGGGGTCATCAATGGGATAACCATTTGCCATCGGAAAGGCATCTACTAAATTTTGAGTAGGGTTTAGCAAACCATTTCCAAATAAAGTAGGAGGAAAATGGGTGGTCTCTAAACTGGTGCTGGGTCCTGCAATAGAAGTTCTCCATAAAATCTCAGGTGGATTATTTCCTCCACCTATACCATCAATCTGGTTAGGGTCTGAAAACCATCTTAAACCATTTGCAGCAAGGCCTGCAACGCCGCCATTTTCATCGATGACATCGGCAGCAAAATTAGCCGCATCATCCCAGGTTACAGAAGAACCCGAACTGTATCTGGGACTGGCTGCCATTAAAGCTGCCTGAGCCTTAATGGCCCGTGCGATACGACCGCTCAACAACAGTTTTGCATCATCACCAAACGCTCTGTTATAACCATCAATGGTCCCATCTTCTGCTAAATATTTATCTGGTATAGCAGAAGGATCACCTATATTGGCGTAATCTAAGGGCAATAAGGAAATAGACTCATCCAGGTCTGCAAATAACTGGTCAATACATTCCTGAAATGTGGGTCGGGATACATTGAAGTTTGATCCTACACCTTCCGGTTCCAGGGGCATGGGTACTCCCAGCAATTCTCCATTTACCATTCCGGCGTGCGCCTGTAATAAATAGTACATAAACATACCTCTTAATCCATAAGCCTCTCCTTTAATACGATCATTAAACATCATATTAGTTGCCCGTTCATTACTGTAGGTCACACTATCTGTTGCTGTAAGCATTAAATTAATGTACTGTATGGCGGCCTTAGACCGGTTCCACTCATCAAAAGGATTATAATTAGACGCCCACTGCCCTGTTGCAGCCTGCGAGTAGTTATTAGAAGGATTATTACTAACGGCATTATCTGTAGCCATATCACTAAATGCCCACCCGTTATTTGGAATTCTCGCATAACCGTTAATTAATAACCCCTGTGCAAACCTGGGATCATTATAGCTATCCTCAAGCCCTCTGTTATTCTCAATTGCAGGCTCAAATTGATCGGTACATCCAGTTAGGACGAGCAATAGTGAACAAAAAAATACTAGTTGCTTTATCATATCGTTTTAAATTATTTTGTTATCGTAATTTTTTAGAAACTGGCTTTTAAACCCAGATTAAAAAAACGGGTTTGCGGAGCACCACCCACACTGGTCTCAAGGATCTCCACATTTTTTGAGAGGGTTAACAGGTTAGAACCGTTTACATAGATTCCAAAAGAATCTAAGAAGGTTTTGCTTAAAACCGGTCCACTAAAATCGTAGCTGATCTGCACACGCGATAAATCAACACGATCTGTTGAAAACAACCAAAAATCACTGTTTCTAAAATTATTAGCGGCATTTAATGTGGTTAACCTGGGATAGGTAGCGGTCTCCATTGTTTCCGGAGTCCATCGGTCCCTAACCACTTCAGAATATTTACCCTGGCCTGAGACCCAGAAATAGTTGCCATTGCGCATCGCGATAGCTCCAAATCTCCCTGTTGCCAGCGCAAAGAAGGTAAAGTTTCTCCATTTGGCTGTAAGGTTTACGCCTAGCGTAAAAGGTGCCCCATACCAGCCTCCACGACCTAGGTAAACCTCGTCCTGAGCATTAATCACCCCATCGCCATTTTGATCTACATAGCGTATATCTCCCGGTTTCAATGAGCCAAAGGCAGACTCCGGCCCATTAGCTATTTCTTCTTCTGTATTATAGAAGCCTTCATTTTCAAGACCCCAAATAGCGTCTAGAGGGCGTCCCGTTCTGTTTTGATAACTATTTTCAAAATTTTCATCCCGTTGGGTAGCTTTGGTCTCATAATATGTACCTACGATACCCAGACTGGTATTTACTTCCCCCAATTGCTGGTTGAAGTTCACATTAAAATCATATCCCGTACGCTCTTCCTCGTTGTAGTTTTCAAAAGGAATAAAATTGGACACAGGATAACCGGAAGTAAAGTAATTGGGATATTGATTACCTCTGGTGGTAACTAAACCGGTCATTCTTGACTTAAACACATTTGCATTAAGTGTAATAGAACGATTAAAGAGCGAAGCATCTACTCCTATACTTACTTCTTCCCGCTTCGGAAAAGACAGTAATGGGTTTCCACCACGTGTTACCGCAGTATTGTAGTTGACCAAGCCATCTTTCCAGGTGTAGTACACCAGTCCGTCTCCAACATTTCGATAAATACTTTCATACAGGTAATAGTCTGAAATATCCAAATCAGTATGTATAATTCCACCCTGAGCAGTAATTCTAAGATCATCAATCCAGGATGCTGATTGCATAAAATTTTCCTCACTTAATCTCCAGGCTATGCTTGCCGAAGGAGAAAAGGCCTTGCGTTCATTTTCAGGAAGTCTGGCTGAATGAATTACCGTGCCGTTGAATTCTGCATAGTATTTATTCCTGTAATTATATCCCAGAAACAATCCCATATTTACATTACTTGTTCTATGATACACCCCGGATGCCGATTGCTGAAAGCCATCTGCGACGAGCATTGCGTTGATATTATGAATACCATCTACCTGTGTTTCATAATTCAATTGAGCAGAAGCAGCGATTGTTTGTCGAAATGAATTGTTGTAAATATTCTGTGTACGTGAACTCGCATCCTGGCCGCGTTTTACCAAACCGGTTATTAAGTCGGTACCGCTGTAGTTATTCCAGGTAGGTTCATAAGTAGCATAATCATTATTAAAAGCAGTTACGTACGAAGTAGTATAATCTATACCAAACATACTTTTGAATGTAAGCCCTTTAAGGACCCCGTTTAAGTCTGCATTTACACCGGTATTAAACTGAAATTGCCTTTGTGTTGTTTTATTAGACCCTCCTGCATAAATATCTGCGAAAGGGTTTGTAGGATCTAATTGTGTTCCCCCCAGTAAAAAATTTCCATTTATTAAATAATCGGTAGTATTTACAAACCCCTGAGACTCTGAATCATCTGCTTCCAGGTAATCAATGGGTAGTAATGGAGTAAATTCGTTAGGTCTTATTGTAGCAGCTCCTTCAAAATAATTGGTGTTTACGCCATTCCCGTTTCTAAAAGTAATGGCTGCATCTGCATAAGCAGTGATAAAACTGGTAACTTTTACGTCCAGATTTCCTCTTACATTAATGCGCTCATTTGCATTTTCACTGGCCTGCCCGAAATCAAGAATAGAACCTTCCCGCCAGTAACCCAGGTTTGTATAGTAGCGTACTTTATCATTTCCTCCAGAGATTTCAAGCGTTGCATCATAGGTACTATACAATTCCTGTAAATATTCCGGAGAGTAAAAGTCTATATTAGGATATCGAAAGGGATTTTCACCCAAATAAGAATTATAGATGAGCTCATCTGAATACAGGGGGTCAAGATCATCATTTTGCCTGGCTTCATTAAAGAGTGTCATATATTCTGCACTGCCTACATATCGGGGATAACGCTTAGGTATATTAACACCATAGTTTGTTCTAAATTGAATCTTCTGTTCTCCTATCAAACCTCTTTTAGTGGTAATCATTACAACTCCTTTAGCAGCTCTGCTCCCGTATAACGCAACTGCAGCTGCACCTTTTAAAAAGGAAACCTGATCAATTTCTGTCGCATTCACACTATTTGCGTCACGAGGCAAACCGTCAACCAGAAGTAAATAAGAATTATTACCCCAAATATTGCCATGAAAACCATTTGCAAGAGCATCCATATTCTCAAGGCTGTTTACATAATAACTTTTCTTTAGAAGTTCAGACACATCTACATAGCTCACGCCTCCCATAAGATCATTTGCCTTTACATTTCGAAAGGCAACCTGTACATCCTGATTGTAATCAGCAAAATCAATCATGATGTTATTCAGATCTTCTGAAGCTACTACATCTAATGGTTTATATCCTTCTTTCCGAAACTTTAAAGATGTTCCAGCCAGTACATCAAGGGTAAAGCTACCCAGGCTGTCTGTAGTCGCTAAAAAATTTTGCTCACTGCTAATCGCAACCCCGCTCACAGGCATACCATTCTTGTCATACACGACAGATTCTATACTGACCGTATTTTCTGTCTGTGCCTGTATCAAACCGGTGAACAAAAGCAAGAGCAGGTAAACGAACTTATTTAGTTTTATATACTTCATTGTTTTGGTTTAGTCTTTTAGATTATTTGATCTTTAGATGGTCAATTACCAACCGGGGTTTTGATTGAGTTCCGGATAAAGATTTACGTCAGCGACCTTAAGGGGTAACCAATAGTGACGTTCAGTATATTCGCGTTCAAGAATGACCTCCTCTCGCAGATTTACTATTCTATTCTCTTCAGGGTTTGTGGTGTTAAACTCTCCCGCCCTGTCAAATTCAATAGACGTTTTAATAGTGTAAGGGCGCTCTATGAGCAGCAACCATCTGCGCAAATCATTGAAACGATGGCGTTCAAAAGACAATTCAACAGCGCGCTCTCTTCGCAGTTCAGGAAGCAATGTTGCCGCCGATGCCGTAAAGCGGGGTAAAACATTGGGCATACCGGCACGCTCTCGTATTACATTGATTGCATCAAGAGCCGTTTTACCAAAGCTATTTGAAGTCGCGGTTGGGGAATTATATCCCATAAGAACAGCTTCACTATACATAAGGTACACATCTCCCAGTCTCATATAGGGTACATTAAGATGCAAGGCATTACCATAACTGTTACCCTGATCAAATCTATTAGATACCAGAGGGACAAATTTGCGATTGCAATATCCGGAACGACTGCCGGTGCGAATATCCCGGTAACTACCTCCCGTGAATAAATTGGCATAACGGTTAGCATCTTCACCTGGAGGCATAGATCCCTGAACAATGCGTACCCCATCAAAAACGATATCTTTATAAAACCTTGGATCTCTGTTTTTAAATGGGTGTTCAGGATCGTAACCCGATTCTGGATCAGCTTGAGTGATATCGTCTGGCAAAGGCATTCCATTTGCCATGCCATAGTAATTAACATAGTTTGCTGTGGGCGCAAATGTAGAAGCCCAGCTGGTGAGAAGTTGCGTAAAGTATTGCTTCGACGCAAAATAGTTAGAACCGTTACCCTGCCAGTATGTTGATTTAAAAATTGCCTCGGTACCTCCGGGTAACAACCAGTTCTGACCTCTTGTGTAAAATGTTTGACTTACATTCTCAAAAGGCTCTAATGCATATTGCGTCTGGCCGCTTTCTACGAGACCGAGCAATTCTCCAAAAGCATCTCCTGCGCGTCTGCAATAATCTGTATTATACTCTCTGCTACCGGTTGAATCCAGATTCATCAATGGACTTCCTGCCCAAAGGAGATTTTTTCCAAGATAGCCTAAAGCCATAATTTTATTTATACGAAGGGTATTTTTCCCAAGTGTGCGACGCCCGGCAACCGTATTATCCCAATTAATGGGAAGCAAATCTGCCGCTCTGCGCAGGTCTGTAGCCACTTTCTCTGCACATTCATGATAGCTTAAGCGCGGTTCTCGAAGCGGTTCGTCGCTGGGCAACACGCGATCAATGTAGGGCAGACCTCCAAAATGCTGAATTAACATAAAGTGTAACCAGCCTCTGAAGTAAAGAAGTTGACCTTCTATAAGATCCCGCTCTTCCTGAGTTGCATTGGTAAGGCGGTCCAGATTTTCCAGACCCAGATTGGCTTTACGAATACCATACCAGGCCAAAGGCCACATGCCTTTAGTATGATTGTCATTATTGGTTTGTGCTCCAAAAGAATCTAACCAGGACTCGGCATAGACATATTGTGCCTGCCAGCCAAAAAAGTTTCCTCTGTCGAAATAGAACGAAGGAACCCCCGTATTTGCAGTTGACAGTATTTCATCATCTCCCCAGTTCCAGCTGGGTGCATATGACGTCAAAGTAAAGTTGGGGATACAATGGTACAATTCTTCAGTATATCCCTGAAAGTTTTCAAAATTTTGAAATGCGGTTTCTTCAGAAATAATGGATTCTGGCGTACGCTCTAGGTATTCTTCACAATTTGTGAAACTAACCAGCAATAGTATACATGCACATTGCTTAAGCATCGTATTATTTAATAATCTCATAACTAGATTTATTTTTAAAATGTAATATTCAAACCAAGATTAAATCTTCTTACTAATGGATAGGCTCCACTACCTCCACCTCCTGAAAAATTAGATTCTCTATCGTCTGGCATTTTCGACCAAATGATAAGGTTATTACCATTCAGGAAAAGTCTTAAGGCAGAGAGCCCCAGTTTTCCTACTTGATCTTCATTAAAGCGGTAGGCTATTTCTGCATTTTTTAGACGTAAATAAGAAGCGTCATAACTATATCTACTACCCATAAAATAACTTGCAGTAGGAGACCATCTGGGTAGCGGGGAGTCTGCATTTTGATTATCTACAGACCAGTAACTGCCTTCGTCATAAACGACGTTTGTTTGATTGGCCAAACTTCTAAGCGGTACCGAGCGCGTTACATTATTGACCCCATAGAACTGAAGAAATAAGCTCAATCCTTTCCACTCGGCGCCGATATTAGTATTAAATGTATTTTGAGGAACATTCGAATAGCCAAAAGGTGCAGAATCAAAATTATCGATGATACCATCACCATTAATGTCTACTAAGTGATAGTTACCGGGTAGTCTGGTCTGGTTATCTGTTGCATAAGGCGTTCCTCCGTAGAGCTCATCCCAGCTGTTGTAAAAGCCCTGACTAATATGAGTACGGTTTTGCCCCAGCTGATATCCCATCTGCTTTTGATAATCTGGTAAAAGCTCCGGATCATCACGGTCATAAACCTCATCAATGGCGTGAGTCATGGCAAAACTACCATAGAGTCTAAAATCATCTGTAAAAAAGTGATTAAAGCCTAACTGAATTTCATATCCTTCTGTCTGAACACGGCCCAAGTTTGCAGCAGGTGCAGTAGTCCCGTAATAGGATGGAATTGCACGGTCACCCGCCATTAAAATATCGACCCGGTTGTCTCTAAAGAGATCAATCTCTCCATTAATCAAACCTTTAAAAAGTTTAAATTCCATCCCCAGATTATACTTGTAGACGGTTTCCCATTTTACGGAAGGGTTACCAACGCGGGACTCTCTATACCAGGTGTATGGGCTGTATTCTCCGGCCTCACCTACAACTCCCATTTGTGAACTTTCACCAAAGGCCCACTGATTTTGAAAAAGAAATCTGCCTCCAATATTGTCATCACCTACCTGCCCGTACGATGCCCTGAATTTTAAAAAGTCTATAGGCTTTATGGATTCCATAAACTTTTCTTCGGAAACAACCCATCCTATACCTCCGGAAGAGAAAAAAGCAAAGCGAAGGTCTGGAGCAAATTTTTCGGATCCATTGTACGCCCCACTATAATTTAAAAGATATTTTCCCTTGTAACTATAGCTGGCATCAAAAACCCAATCTTCACGATAAGTGGGAATCATACTCCCGATTGCATCTTGCTGCCTGCTAAAAAGACCCAGCAAATTAATAGAATGATCTTCTGCGATGGTTTTATCATAATTTAGCCTAAACTGATAAAAGAATCTACGCTGCGCTCCTTGTACGGTTCCGGTTGCGATATTCCATTGTTGGCCTGCGAAATAATCAAAGCGTGTATTGGTATCATAATCACGGGCAAGAATAACCTGTCCGGTTTCAGGGTCAATAAACTTTTGTTCTGCATCATTAAACAAATCGTTTACGCCACGGTCTACTTCTACAAAGCGATTATCTACAGATAAGGCTCCGCGAAATTTTAAACCTTCGGTAATCATATCAAGCTCCTGCTCTACAATGAAGTTAGAGGTAAGATTAGCTTGTGTAGTATATTCCAAACCACTCACAGCCAGAACCCGGTATGAATTTAAAGATGCGTTTGAACTCCCTGGATAGCCGTATAAGCCATCGGAATATCTGGGCAAATAAGCATCTGGCGCAGTATTATATGCCGAAGCCCAAAACGAACTGGACTCAAAGCCACTGGCATCGGTAAAATTCCATGGGGTTTTACGAATACCGTAAGTACCACCCAGATCCACCTGAAATACTGTAGTAGGTGTTAATTGAAAATCAAGATTGCTTCTGAAGTTCAACCGGTTGTAATCAAAACCCGGATCATAGCCCCGGCTGTTGTTGAAATCCTGAAAAACATCCTGTTCATTTTGAAAATCTATACTGGCAAAATACTTTGTAATTGGTGTACCCCCTCGTATCGCGACATTAGCATTGTAAGCCATTGCCCGATCTTTAAATAGGACATCCTGCCAGTCGACATTTGGATAGCGTTCTGCATCTTCTAATGTGAGTGGATTTCGGTATCTTTCACGAATTTCCTGCGGAATAATTCTTCCCCAAATCTCGGGATTGGAGGACAACTCCCGTTCTATAGCCCTGTTGCGCACACCAATGGCATCGTAAGCATCAAATTTTCCCGGCAATTTCGAAACTACTTTTACAGTAGAACTGGCTCTCGCAGTTACTTCCGCTTTCCCGGTACGACCTCTTTTAGTAGTTACAATAATAACCCCGTTAGCTCCCCGTGATCCAAAAACGGCGGTAGAAGCAGCATCTTTCAGCACGGATATAGACTCTACCGAACCAATATCCATCTGGCTAAAAAATTCAGGACGCTCCACACCATCTACTAGAATAAGTGGAGAATTCCCATTCCAACTGTTTTGTCCTCTTATGAAAATTTGCGGGGTATCTGCTCCGGGAGCTCCGGAACTTGACGTAGTAATAAGCCCGGGAAGGTTACCGGTAAGTGCTGAGCCCAGATTAGAAACCCCTCCGGTTCTTTGAAGCTGTTCCCCTTCTACCTGAGCAACAGAGCCTACAACCGTTTCTTTCTTTTGTTTACCGTAACCTACAACAACAACCTCTTCGAGCGATGTTTCATTAGTCTCTAGAGCAATATTGATTTCGGTTGACTCATTTACCTGTCGTTCTACAGTAACAAAACCTACGTAGCTAAACACTAAAACACTCTCCGTAGAAGGCACATTTATACTGTAATTTCCTTCAAAATCTGTAACAGCTCCTAATCCTGGATTTCCCTTCACCAAAACATTTACTCCGGGTATAGGCATCCCATCTTGTGCTGAGGTAATAGTACCCGTAACAACTGTTTGCTGTAAGTTGAGGATAGGGTCCCTGTCATCTTCAACAATTGAACTATCGCTGGCATATATATCATTAAGCAGAACACTATTTATCAAAAAAATTGATATCAAAAATTGTATTGAGTATGTTGTTCTCATCGATTGAATTTTCATATTTATTAATTGACGTTTAATAGTTGTAATGAGCTGATGAACAACTGCTGTAGTAACACGTGGGTAAGGTTCGTTTCATAAATTTCATTAAGTTGGTATTTAGTATTTGTCAAACGAAATCGATATCGCTATACCTGTTAAGAACTACGCAATCGATTGATTATATTATCGAATAGATTAACAAACTTTAAAGTATTACACCCTGTAGTCAAAATCCTGATCTTGGAGGTGCCACATAAGTCCGTTCAAACCGAGAAGCCTAATTGTATTAACAAATACTTAAAATCTCTCAATCAGTTTTGTCATATTCTTAACAGAACGATGTGTGACAAATGTATTTTCTAATGTAACACCAGCAATACCGTTACGTTACATAAACTTTTGCGTAGGTTACATAAGCACAAAAACACCCTGTTTTTGTTACCTACAATTAAAAAAGTCCGCCTTAAACCGGTAAAACAATTCCTGATTGTGTTAAATTTTTAAGAAGAAAATGCTGGAAAACTCAGACTTAGGTGTGAAGATTTTAACGAAAAAATTTCGATGTAAGTTTTTAAAATTTAAAGAGATTGAATAATCCTTTTGGAAAAAATTCCTCGAAATTTTATTGAAAAGTAACCATTAGTATGTGCCATAAATAGAAAATTGATAAGACTTTAATAGAATTTCAAAGATTACCAGGTATGATTAAAGAGAGGTTTAATTTAGGCTCTATATTCTAGTTACAAAAAGACTAAAACAATACATGAAGTATTTGGACACGAAATTTTCGATTAATTTCGATTATTAATTTTACAGCAATCTGCATTCAAAATAAAAGGGAGTGCTTTAAAATACAACTCCCTTTTTATCCAATCCAATAAATTCTTTCATTATCATTCTATTGCCCCTCTAATGTTTTAATTCTCCCATCAGCATCATATACAAGTTCTGCTACTTTCATACTACGCA
>CAYNMH010000028.1:0-9735 GCA_964398145.1 uncultured Flavimarina sp.
CGAGGGATCTATTAAATGTTTATTAAAACTGTCAACCTATTTTAGGACGACTCACCCTTTTAAAATGGGTTATTTAGCACGTTCGTATTTTTCCATATAGCGTTTCCAGAGTTTTGTTTGATGACTTTCCAGGCTTATGTCGCGCCCGGCAATCATTGCTTTGGTTATATTGTTTCCTTTCATTTCCAAAGCATTTCCGGTACTTATAAAAAGTGTAGCATCTTTGCCTGCTTCCAGAGTACCCAATTGATCATCAATGCCTAAAATGGTAGCCGCATTGCTCGTAATAAGTTTTAAAGCATCTTCAAAACTTAAACCGTGAGCAGTAGTCTGGCCGGCATAAAAGGGAATGTTTCGGGATTGCCAGTATTCACCGCTATTTCCAAGAGCAACTGTAACTCCGGCATCTACAAGGTCTTTAACCATTTTAAAGCTGATATCGTAATCATCATCTTCGGCTTCAGGCAGGCTGTGTACGCGGGTTAAAATTACGGGAATTTCAGCTTTAGCAATTTCACCTGCAACTTTGTACGCCCTATAAGCACCAACGAGAACAACTTTGCTCAGGTTCATATCCTTTTTAAACTTAATCACATCCAGAATTTCTTTTTCGGAATCTACGTGAACATATAGATTTTGATTTCCGTTTAGAACGTCCTGCATTGCAGCGTATGGTAAATTCATCGTTGCTTCCTGATCTCCCTCGAAAGCCTCAGACTGCTTCATAAAATCTTTAAGCTCTAAAATAGCTGATGGATAATCTTTATTGGGGCTGTATCCTGCATCTTCTCCCAGCCACCAGCGGCCTCGTCTAAAGCTATTAGGCCAGTTAAGGTGAATACCATCTCCACGTTTAAGAACAGCATCTTCCCAGTTCCAGGCATCAAGTTGTACAACAGATGATTCTCCCGAGATAATACCTCCCTGAGGAACAGTCTGAGCCAAAAGAACCCCGTTAGGTCGCATACTTTCCACGACTTTTGATTCGGCATTATAGGCGATAATCGCTTCTATATGTGGATTGTATTCTCCTATCTCATCCTGATCTTCAGTTGCGCGTACTGCTGCAATTTCTACCAGACCCAAGGTTGTATCCAGAGCGATAAATCCGGGATAAACATGTTGTCCATCTATTTTAATAATCTCACCTCTTAAAGGTTTTTTGGTAGTCAGCGCATCAAAGACTCCTGTTATTTTTCCGTCTTGTATAAAAATCAGGCTGTTTTGAATAACTTCTCCATTTCCCAAATGTGCAATTCCGCCGGTAAGTGTCATCTCACCACTGGCAGCCGGTGCGGGAGTTTGCTGTGCGTGCAGGCCAAAGCTTGCGAGAAGCATTAGCACAAATATGTATTTTACTTTTTTCATCTATTTGAAATTTTATCAGCAGATAATCATTTTTTTAATTATAGCTGTAAGTGTTGATTTTTGAAATGTCTCGTTTAGGCGTTCTTAATTAAGGGTTTCTAAAGTGTCACAATCCAGACGCTGCTTCTCTTCTTTTTTCGCAGGCTGGGTTTTAAGTCCCTTATTTTTCTCGCGTAACATTAGTGTACTAAGCTTGTTTTTCTTTTCCTGAATGCTTTTACGAAGGGCTTTGTCCTTTTCAATGTCGAAATAAACCGCACCTTCTATAAGTGTTTTTTCGGCTACAGCGCTCACAGACATAGGGTAAGTGGACCAAAGAACTAAATCTGCATCTTTACCTTCTCTTATGCTGCCTGTGCGATCATCTAAATGAAGCATTTTTGCAGGGTTTAGGGTCACAAACTTCCATGCTTCCTCTTCAGGAACTCCGCCATATTTCATAGTCTTGGCCGCTTCCTGATTGAGTCTGCGGCTCATTTCGGCATCGTCACTATTAATACCGGTAAGTACACCTTCGCTCCACATTATGGCCGCGTTGTAAGGAATTGCATCATTTACTTCATATTTGTAAGCCCACCAGTCGCTAAAAGTTGATCCTGCCACGCCATGTTCAGCCATTTTATCGGCAACTTTATAACCCTCTAAAATGTGCGTGAAAGTGTTGATTCTAAAATCAAAATCTTCGGCAACTTTCATCAACATATTGATTTCACTCTGTACGTAGGAATGTGAGGAAATGAAACGATCGGCATTAAGGATTTCGACCAGAGTCTCCATCTCGTAATCTTTTCGATAGGGAGCTCCGCTGTTTTTTGCAGCTTCATACTCTCGTGCCCGCTGAAAATAATCGGTATACATCTGCTGTACACCCATACGCGTTTGTGGAAAGCGGCTGTAGCTGCCCCAATTGGATTGCTTTACGTTTTCGCCTAAAGCAAATTTGATAAACCTGATGTCATCAAGTACCATTTCATCAATGCTTGAACCCCATTTAAGCTTCATTACGGCAGATTGCCCTCCGATAGGGTTTGCAGAACCGTGCAGGAGCTGAATGGTTGTTACCCCACCGGCTAGATCGCGATAAATATCAATATCATCAGGATTCACCACATCTTTCATACGCACTTCTGCAGAAGAGTTTTGGCCACCCTCATTAATTGAAAAAGCCGCGATATGCGAATGTTCATCAATAATTCCACTGGTTAGGTGTTTTCCGGTAGCGTCGATCACTTTCGCCCCTCCTGCACTTAGATTTTTACCTACAGCAGCAATTTTTCCGTTTTTTACCAAAACATCTGTTTCCTCTAAAATACCGGCTTCCTCGTTTGTCCAAACCGTTGCATTTTTGAATAACATAGATTCCTGTTTTGGTTTTTCATCATATCCGTAAGCGATATTGGGATAGGTAAGAGGCATAACCACAGGAGTTTCCTCCTCCTTATCTTCTTCTTTGTCCTCCTCTTTTTCTTCGGTAGCTTCTCCTGACTTTTTGGTCATGGTAAATGAAGTTTCACTTCCTGAAGGAGAAATGGCTTTACCACTCCAGGTCTGAGCATCGGAGACCTGGGCAATAACGCGATTAAAATCTTTGCTTGAAGACTCTTTTGTTGTGAACATCAGGTTAAGCCAACCGTTATCGTAACTGATTTTTGATCCCAGTTTCGTTTCGCCGCTTTTAACGGTTACTGAAGGTTTTTCGGTAGATTTAGAAATGGAAACATCATAACTGGACCCGTTTACTGTTAAAGTATAGTTACCATCAATATCAACGATGGAAGCGTCTTTGATAACGTGCTGATTGCCTTGTACCCAGTTTTCATAAAGTACCGTATCGTCCCCAAACAAAGGACCGGAGGTAACCAGAAAATTAGCCCAGGCATTTTCTTTTAGAGTCCCCAGTTCATCGCTTTTACCTAAAAGTTGAGCAGGAACAGTTGTAAGAGCTTTAAGCGCGGTTTCTTCAGTAAGACCATATTTAAAAGCCTTTTTAAGCATATCCATCAGTTTATCCGGAGATTTTAACGAGTGGGTAGTAAGTGCGAAAGTAAGTCCGGCGTCCTCCATTTTTGCAGGATTGGTAGGCTCCTGATTCCATTCCAGCATTTGTCCCAGGCTCACATATTCTGCCTGAAAAGGATCTTCTACATCATAAGCATCCTGAAAATTCACCGGGATGATGTACTGTGCACCGGTAGCTTTTACTTCATCAATACGCTTATATTCATCACCACCGCCCACAATTATAAAAGGAACCCCTGTTTCTTTGGAAAGGCTTGAAATACGCAGGTCATCATAAAGTCCTTCCCCATAAAAAATCTGAGGCAAATTCATATTGGCATTCAAAGCCTCAAGAGCAAGATCGCGAGTTTCAACATTTCCATTAGCATACCATTCTGCATCTTCAAATAGCTGTCGTATCAGGGCTGTTGCTCCCATTTTTGAGGATGGATAAGACTGTCCTGAAAGATTGCTTTTATCAAAGGAGAAAAACTGAGCAGATTTTGTGTCAATAAGACGATCTGCAGTATTGCCATCTGTATTTAAAGCTACCAGAATCCCATTGCCACGAGCAAGGGCATCAGCTTTGTGCGTATTAACAGTACCAAAACCAGCCTCGACCATTTCTTTTGCTGCCTTGCTATCGTAGTTAAAATCTGCCAGGGCATCGGTTTCTGCACGTATGTGATCGTTCCAATAATAACCAGAACGTGAAGCTTCGTAATCGCCACTTCGACCTCCGCTTGATCGCTCCGGTGTTTTAACCCCGAAAGAAGAATAGATTTCAATAAAAGAAGGGTAAAGGTGTTTTTCATTCAAATCGATTACCACCGCATTTGCAGGTTCTTTAACAGATTTTCCTAAGGATACGATTTTTCCATCCCTAATAAGCATGCTTCCACCGGTAATAGTTTTTCCCGGAGCGGGATGCAGCGTTGCATTTTTAAAAAGGGTGTAGTTAGAGTTGACCGTTTTAACACCGTCATTTACCGGGAAGTATTCCTGTGCTGAAATCGTAAAACAAAACAGCAATAAACATCCGGTGAAGAATAGTTTTTTGTTCATAATTAGCTAAAATTTGACTTTGCCTAAATTTAGCTGTTATGACGTTTCTTTATGAAAATTTAAGAATGTTTAAGAAATCTTTAACGATTTACGGCAAATCGCTTTTATTTTTAAAATAATTTACCAGGAGCGCCACGACATAACTATAGCTCTGCATGCCCTCGGGTTGATTGTTTGCCTTCAAATACCCGCCATAAAATTCTGCAAGTACAGGCTCTAAAGGATTTTGGTAAGCCATCCAGAAATCATTTGATTGCCGGTAATTTGCCAATATGCCCGGCCTTATGCGATCCCGTAACAATTCACCCGCGGCAGGGTTACGCATATACACATCACTTAAACAATAACGCAAAGCGAAAATATACCCCGAGTATTTAAAATACGGATCAGGATGGTTGGTTGTAGCCATTACCGCGATAAAATTGGCCTCATTTTCTTTAGCAAACCCCAACTGATGTGCTTCTTCGTGACAGCTAACCAGCGACCATCTGTGCGCCGGTTGCAAGCCATTCACCTGAGCTTCCTGAGTTATGGGATTCAAATAGCCACCAAAACCCATATACGTAAGAGGTAATCTGAAGAGGGAATTTTTGATACTTATCGGAGAATATTCCAGTTTCGGAAAATTATCCTCTACAATAGCATAACCTTCAGGAGATTTTTTAAATATTTCCTGAAGCGAATACGAGAAGACTACGGGCAGACTATCTGTGTGCTGAAGTAGAGCGTGTAATTTATTAGACTCTTTAATCAATCTTTGCGTCAGGCTAATCAATTCTTCCGTTGTATAATCTTTATCAATATCAAGCGCGCGATGCAATGGAAGTCTGTAATAATTCAATCCCCATAAAAGATGAAAACTGAAATAGATCAAATTGATAAAAAGCAGGGTTTTGGTAAGGAATTGCGAAAAGCTTTTAAATCGGTTTCTAATCAGTTTGAATACGGAAACTAAGGCGTAAACAATCACGATTGCATACGTCACATCTCCAAATGAAAAGGGAATCCAGCCGAAAATAAACCGGAAAAGCTTTGAGCTGTAAAGATATATTCCGTTGCTGTACCAGCTTTCTACAAACTCGGGGAACTGAGCGATAGCCTTTAAAACCAGTATTTGAAGAACCAACAGAAAAACGTAAAGTACCGGTTTTTTAAATTTCATAAGTTCAAATTTAAAACACCTGAGATTCTGCCAATACTTCTTCATTGGTTATCGCAAGATGTTGCGGCAGCTTGTTGTCTTTGGGCAAAACGGCAAGATACCGGTCAAAATTTGAAGTATAGACCATCTTGTACTGGGGTTTTATATCCAGATTGATCTTGCGCACAATCTCCTGTATGAATTCCTGATGGTGAATAAGGTCATTACTACCCAGGTGAAAAATGCCGCTTAAATTCCGGTTGATGATATAGTGTATTTGCTGCCCCAGCTTTTTGTCTGTTGTAGTGTTCATAATCAAATGGGGAAAAACTTCAATCTGCGCGTGCAACAACAGGGCATTTTTGATTTCGCGAACACGGGGCGAATTGGCTCCAAAAACCATAGGAAGCCTGATGATGGCATATTGGGTTTCGGGCAAAAAGTTTAAAAAGTAATTTTCGCAGCGGATTTTGAGCTTTCCGTATTTGCTTTCGGAAAGGGTTTTATCAAACTCATAGCTGGGATAATTGGTAAAGGCATCAAATACATTTGCCGAAGACAGGTAAATCACGAAAATACCTGTACGTAAAGCAAAATCACACAAATCTTCGTGCGCTTCAACCTGACCTTCAAAATCACCCCGCAAAGCGGAGATGACTACCGTAGGTCGTACCTGATTCAGCACCTCGTAAATACTGTCCTGAGTTACATCAAAGTGTATGAAATGCTGGTTATCTGAATAGATTTTACCGGTATGGTAGGTCCCATAGGTGTCGTAGTACCGGTGTAATTCTTTATACAGGGTACCGCCCAGAAAGCCGCTGGCTCCAAGGATGAGGATTCTATGTGATTGCGCCTGTGCGATGTATATAAAAGATTATCCTTTATAAAAAGGAAGTTTAACCACTTTAGCCGGAATGTTTTTATTGCGCACTTTGATAAAAATGTCGCTGTCCGGCTTGCTGTATGCAGTTTTGACGTAACCCAAACCAATTCCTTTCGAAAGGGATGGTGACATCGTCCCTGAAGTTACAATACCAATAGTATTGTTTTCTGCATCTACGATTTCATAATCGTGACGGGGGATGCCGCGTTCGGTAAGTTCAAAACCTACCAGTTTGCGCTCAGGTCCGTTTTCTTTTTCAGCTTTTAAAGCTTCGGAATTGATAAAATCTTTGGTGAACTTGGTAATCCAGCCCAGACCGGCTTCTATAGGCGAAGTGCTATCATTAATATCGTTTCCGTAGAGGCAATACCCCATTTCTAAGCGGAGGGTATCACGAGCGGCAAGACCTATAGGTTTGATGCCAAAATCTTTTCCTGCTTCAAACACCTTGTTCCAAAGCTGCTCTGCATACTCATTGTGGCAATAGATTTCAAAACCACCGCTTCCGGTGTAACCAGTCGCGCTGATGATCACGTGATCGATGCCCGCAAACGGAGCGACTTCAAAATTGTAAAATTTAATGGCTGAAAGATCGGTGTCGGTAAGAGATTGCATCGCTTCAATGGCTTTTGGTCCCTGAATGGCCAAAAGTGAGAAGTTGTCTGAAATATTCTTCAGTTCTACATCGAAACTGTTGTGGTTGCTAATCCATTCCCAGTCTTTTTCAATATTGGAAGCATTTACAACCAGCAAATATTCGTTTTCGCGAATGCGATACACAATTAAATCGTCAACAATACCACCCTCAGCGTTAGGCATACAATTATACTGCGCACCACCCACCTGAATCTTAGAGATGTCGTTGCTGCATACTTTTTGAAGCAAATCGAGCGCCTTTTCGCCAATGGCTAAAAACTCACCCATATGCGATACGTCAAAAACCCCGACCCCTTTGCGCACGGTTTCGTGTTCGGCATTTACGCCTTCATAGGAAACCGGCATGTTATACCCGGCAAACGGAACCATCTTAGCCCCAAGACTTTCGTGAATTTTAGTAAGTGCAGTTGTCTTCATCTCTGTTTTTTAGGAGCACAAATGTATCAAAACTGCACAGAAAACCGAGTGTTCTAGCCTATTAAAAAGGCCTTAAATTCATCGTAGTTTTTAATTGCGATAGCCTGTTTCTCTTTGTGCATCACGGCTTCAATTTGTGGCGGAATGCCAATCTCCGCATCGATCACGGGGTTTACAACCGGTAAAAACTTAACCGGATGCGCGGTTTCTAAAAAGATTCCGTAGGCATCAGGATGGTCTTTTAAATAGTTTTTGAGTCCTAAATAACCCACCGCTCCGTGCGGATCTGCGATATAACCGGTCTCTTTATAAATGGCTTTCATGGCCTCTTTAGTTTCTTCGTCATCATACGAGTATGATGATAATTTCTGCGAAAGGGCTTCGAGGTCGTTGTTGAACAGCTTTTGAATACGGATAAAGTTAGAAGGATCACCCACATCCATCGCGTTGCTTATGGTTGCTACTGAAGGTTTTGGCTTGTATTCCCCGGTTTTCAGGTATTCGGGCACAATGTCGTTGCGGTTTACCGAAGCCACGAAATGTTTTACAGGCATCCCTAGTTTATGAGCAACCATCCCGGCGCAGATGTTTCCAAAATTCCCGCTTGGAACTGAGAATACGAGTTCTTTTCCTTTTGATTTCGCTTGTTTATACGCAAACAGGAAGTAAAACAATTGCGGTAACCAGCGTGCGATATTGATCGAGTTGGCAGAAGTCAGTTTGCGTTTTGAAGTGATTTCTTCATCCAGAAAAGCGGTTTTTACCATGGCCTGGCAATCGTCAAAAACGCCATCCACTTCCAGAGCGGTAATGTTTGCGCCCAGCGTGGTCAATTGCTTTTCCTGGATGTCGCTCACTTTGCCGGTAGGGTAGAGGATTACAACATCTACACCTTCCACATTGAGAAATCCTCGGGCAACAGCGCCACCGGTATCGCCACTGGTCGCTACCAAAACGGTAACGGGTTCCTGAGTTTCTTTTTGCGCTGAAAAATACCCCAGACAGCGCGCCATAAAACGGGCACCTACATCCTTAAAAGCCATAGTAGGACCGTGAAACAACTCTAAAGTGGCTACATTTTCTTCCAGTTCTACAACCGGAAATTCAAAAGACAACACATCGGCGATGATGTCTTTTAGGGCTTCGTCAGGGATCGCACCATCTACAAATTGTCTTATGGCTTCAAAGGCGATTTCGTTATTGGAGAGCTGCTCGATGTTTTCAAAAAAGGAAGCCGGTAGGGGCTTAATTTCTTCCGGAAAGTACAATCCCTTATCAGGGGCGATACCGCGAACCACGGCTTCTTCTAATCCTACATTTGGGGCTTTTCCGTTTAAACTGTAATAGTTCATGATGCTGTATTATTCAGGTTGTTTGGTTGTTGTTTATCGGTTTTCCTACAACTAGGAATTTTTCCGAATCAACAAAATAATGCGACTAGTTTTGTTCTAAAATTCGGTTTCCATGTTTAGAAACCGGCGAAACATAACTGTCGCTTTTCATATTTTTGGTTTTTAAAGATTTTTTAAGTGCAAGTTCAACATTACCAGCGTTTTTCTTTCCTTTGCTTAAGGTAAACATTGAAGGTCCTGAACCGCTGATTCCAAAAGCTAGACCACCATTTTTAAGGGCAGTTTCCTTATAAAAATCAAAACCGGGAATCAGATTTTTGCGGTAGGGTTCTACCAGAAAATCCTGTGTACTGCTGCCGATCAATTCGTAATCGGCTTCGTAAAGTCCGGCGATGAGTCCGGCTAGATTTCCGGTTTGTTTGATCGCATTTTGAAGCGAAACTTCTTTGGGTAAAATCGCCCGGGCTTCTTTGGTCTTGATCGTAATATGCGGGTGTATTATGGTTACATACAATTCGTCGGGCACCGGAAGCGAAACAATTTTAAGCGGTTCATAACCAGTTATCAACGTAAAGCCACCATAGAGACACGGAGCCACATTGTCTGCGTGCTCGTTCCCACTGGCAACCGCTTCACCTTTCATTCCAAAAGTAGTCAGTTCAAGATTCGTGAGTGGTTTTTCTAAAAACTGATTGATGCCAAAAACGATTCCCGCGGCACTAGCGGCACTGCTGCCCACACCGCTTCCTAATCTGATGTTTTTGTAAATTTCAATTTCAAAACCAAAATCCAGATCTAAAGCTTCGATCATCGCAAGACCGGCAACGCCCACCACATTTTCCCTGGCTTCG
>CAYNMH010000028.1:9835-14504 GCA_964398145.1 uncultured Flavimarina sp.
TAAAGCTTCGATCATCGCAAGACCGGCAACGCCCACCACATTTTCCCTGGCTTCGTAAGGTAAGTCTGCACCCTCAATGTGGGTTATAGTGATTCCTTTTTGCGGAACCTTTCTTAAAACCATCTCGTCGCCCAGACCGTCCAGCGCAAAACCCAAGACATCAAAGCCACAGTTTACATTGGCTACCGTTGCCGGTGAAAAAACACGTATTTCGTTCATTGTTAGTTCAAGATTGAAAAATCAAAATTTAAAGTCCGTAGCAATGATTAATTACTACTACCAGGACTTCGTATTTCTGATTTTGTTTTTTCCGATTTTAATAAGTCGCCGTTCTGATGATGTCTGCAAACAAACCGGATGCGGTAACGTCTCCACCGGCGCCTGCACCTTTGATTTGCATAGGCTGCTCGGGATAGCGATCTGTAAAAAACAACACGATGTTGTCAGATCCTTTCAGATCGTAAAACGGATGTCCTTCCGGTACACTTTGCAAGCCAACGCTGGCTTTGCCATTATCAAGCTGTGCCACGTATTTCAGGCGGTGGTTTTTGGCTTCGGCATCGGCAACCAGTTTTTCAAAATGCGCGGCATCTTCCTTAAGTGTTTCAAAGAAATGCGGAACATCGGTACTGTTTAGGTTCTTTTCGGTTAAGAAAGGTTCATTAGTTATATCTTCCAGATTTATTTTGAGTCCGCTCTCACGTGCCAGAATCAAAATCTTTCGGGCAACGTCCACACCACTCAGGTCGATACGTGGATCGGGCTCGGTATATCCTTCTGCTTTTGCAGCCTGAACCACATCGTGAAAGCTTTCGCCCGACTTAAAGTTGTTGAATACAAAATTCAAACTACCGGACAACACCGCCTGAATGCGATTGACGCGGTCACCTGAAGCGATCAGGTTATTTAGTGTGTCAATAATAGGCAAACCGGCACCCACGTTGGTTTCAAACAGTAGGGGAGCGTTATACGCCTTGCTCAGGCGCTTGAGTTCACTATACTTGCTGAATTCAGACGAGGCAGCGATCTTGTTGCAGGCCACCACAGCCACACTCTGCTTCAGGTATTTGCCGTACATATCTGCGACATCTGCGTTGGCGGTAATGTCCACAAAAATGCTGTTGCGCTGATTCTGGGTCACCACAGCCTCGTGAAAACCCTCTAAAGTAGCAGGTTCTCCCGCTTCCAGTAGCGACTTCCAATTGTTCAGGTCGATTCCGTTTTCATCAATGAGCATTTTTCTGGAATTGCTAAGCCCCAGTACGCGCATATTGATGTTGAGGTGTTTCTTTAAGTACTCCTGTTGCTGGTTGATCTGGTTGAGCAATTTTTCGCCCACATTACCCACACCGGTGATAAACAGGTTGAGCTGCTTGCGCTGTGCCTCAAAGAAACGCTCATGAAGGCTGTTTAAAGCCTTTTTAACGTCTTTTTGCGCAATTACCGCGGAGATGTTCTTCTCACTGGCTCCCTGCGCAATAGCGCGTATGTTTACATTGTTTTTGCCCAGCGTGCTAAACATCTTACCGCTGATTCCCTGATGACTCTTCATCTGGTCACCAACCAGGGCGATGATGCTCAAACCGATTTCCAGAGTTAAGGGTTCCAGCTTATTTAAAGAAATTTCATATTCAAATTCTTCATCAATGGCCGTTTTGGCACGACCAGCATCCTCCTCCATTACGCCCAGGCAAATGCTGTGCTCGCTAGACGCCTGTGTGATCAGGATGATGTTGATGCCCTGATTGCTCAACGTTTCAAACAAACGCTTGCTGATACCGGGTATGCCTACCATACCGCCACCTTCAAGCGTTAGCAAGGCGATGTTGTTGATGTTGCTGAGCCCTTTTATAGGATTTTCATTTTTTCCATCCTGATTATGGATTCGGGTTCCGGCATCTTCCGGACTTAAGGTGTTTTTGATTAAAATGGGGATGTTTTTACTCATCACGGGCACAATCGTAGGCGGGTAAAGAACTTTAGCGCCAAAATGCGATAATTCCATCGCCTCGTGATAGGAAATGGTGTCAATGGGTTTTGCCTGTTTTACCAGTTTTGGGTTTGCGGTGTACATACCGCTCACATCGGTGTAAATTTCAACCTGATCTACGTCGAGAGCAGCAGCTACAATTGCCGCGGTAAAGTCTGAACCGCCACGGCCCAAAGTGGTGGTTTCACCACTAGCCGAACTGGCGATAAAACCGGGTAATACGGTGATTTGCTGTTTCGCTTTTGCGAAATAATATTCTAGCTGACTGTTAGTCACTTTATAGTTAACACCAGCCTTGGTGTGCTTGTCGTTTGTCGTGATCAAATCGCGACTGTCTTTGCGTGTAGCATCCAGCCCCTGAGCATACATTGCCCGTGCAATGATTGATGAAGATAAAATTTCACCATAGGCCAGAAGTTTATCAACTGTTTTTGGCGAAAGTTCATTTATCAGATAAATGCCATTAAGCAAGGATTTGAGGTCGTTGAGAAGTCCCTGTGTTTCTTCAGCAGCTTCTGAATCGTTGGGAACAAGTTCATTTACAAACTGAAGATGTTTGGCTTCAAGTTCTTTAAAAAACGGAATGTAATCTTCTTTTTTTGCAGCCTGCAGACCGCATTGCATCAATAAATCGGTAACACCGCCTACTGCGGAAACCACTACGCAAATGCGATCGTTTTGAGCTTCCTGTGAAACGATTTTGATGACTTGATGTATGTTTGCGATGCTTCCAACTGAAGTACCGCCAAATTTTAAAACACGCATGGCTTTTGTGTTTGAAAGGTTGTTAAGAATAAAAAGAGTTGTTTTCGTGTAAACACGAGCAGTGACGAAGTTATATGTTAATACAATACCCCAAAGGGGTAATAATAATGAAAGCAATCGCAAGACCTGTGGTCGCGATGGTAGAAGTAAACGAGGTGTTAAATGCTTTCATTTGTATCAAACTGTTGCTTTCAAAAGTATTATTTTTACAGGGAAGCACAAGCTTCATACGGCATTTTTAGGGATTTGGCAACGATCTTTATTTTAACCGAAAAATTGACAAATAAAAACCATCTTGTCGCAATTCCTTACGAATTTTTTAATCAGAACAGCTTTACTCCCAATAGTTTCATTAGGGAAGAAGCCGAAAATCCTGAAGGGAACTTTTGTAAATCTGCTTCATTTTAAATAGTATAGGAAATCAACAGGACCCTTTAAAAAAAATCCAATGAAAATATTAAGCAAAGAACAAGTATATGAAGCTGACAAAGCCACCGTTGAGGCCGAGGGTATCCCTTCTATCAATCTGATGGAACGAGCCGGAGGTTATGCATTTGAATATTTACACCAGCGCCTGCAAGGTCAGCCTGTTCCGGTTACGGTTTTTTGCGGAATTGGTAATAATGGAGGAGACGGTCTCGTTATTGCCCGTAACCTTATTGAACATAATTATAGTGTTACGATCTATGTGGTCAATTACAGCGATAAGCGCAGTAAGGATTTTCTCAAGGCCCTCGAGACGCTAAAATCAAAGACCAAAAACTGGCCTAAAGTATTGAAGTCTGCTAAAGATTTACCCGAAATCTCCCGGGAAGAACTCGTGGTTGATTGCATTTTTGGCATTGGTCTTAACCGCCCTGCAGCTGGCTGGGTACAGGAGCTCTTTCAAAAGATAAACAGAAGCGGTGCCTATGTGTTGTCTATAGATGTGCCATCGGGGATGGCGGTAGATCAGATTTTATCTGAAGCTGAGGTGGTACATCCCACCGTGGTTCTGAGTTTTCAGACGCCAAAACTGGTTTTTTTCCTTCCGCATAGCGGAAAATACATCAATAACTGGGATGTACTTGATATTGGTTTAGATCGAAATTACCTCAATTCGGTAAAGACCAAAGCCCAGTTGATCGATAAGACCGAAGCCCGCCAAATGTACCGCCCGCGGCAGAAATTCAGTCATAAGGGAACTTATGGTCACGCACTCATCGTCGCCGGAAGCTATGGTAAAATGGGAGCAGCGGTACTAAGCAGCAAAGCCTGCCTGCACGCAGGTGCCGGACTCACCACGGTCTATACCACGCGCCAGGGCTTACCTATTTTACAAACGGCTCTGCCCGAAGTGATGGTTGTAACAGACCGTCACGATGGTACTTATTTAGAGGAATTGAAGTTTGATCTGGAACCTGATGTGATTGGGATTGGTCCAGGTTTAGGAACCGAAAAAGCCACGCAAGAGGCGTTTAAAGTCTTTTTAAAGTCAAACAAAACACCCCTGGTTATTGATGCAGATGCACTCAATATGCTGGCAAAAGATCGTGAATTGCTGAAGTTGCTGCCAAAATATTCTGTTTTGACTCCGCATCCTAAAGAATTGGAACGCCTGATTGGAGCCTGGAATGATGATTTTGAAAAACTGGAGAAGGCTGAAGCTTTTTCAGCGGAATACAATTGTGTTTTGGTGTGCAAAGACGCACATACCATCGTCATTTTTGAAGGCAATTATTATGTGAACAACACCGGCAATCCCGGAATGGCAACCGGGGGCAGCGGCGATGTGCTTACCGGAGTAATCGCCGGACTCATCGCTCAGGGATATGACCCGTTAACCGCTTCTATTTTTGGCACCTACTTACACGGTAAAGCGGGAGATCTTGCTGTAAATCACACGGCCTACGAAGCGCTGACCGCCGGAGCAAT